>JBCBEA010000142.1:0-8396 GCA_038529195.1 Cyanobacteria bacterium J06600_6 | reverse complement strand
CATAGTTTTGTGGACATATCTGTTTAATTCATCTTTGTCAGCGACGGAAGTCCCCGAAGCTGAAACATCCGCAAGTGCTTTGCCTCGAAGCCTAAAGCCAACCATAGACAGTATTCCTGGGTCAGCAGGAGCACCTTACTATTTAATTACTCAATCTCGACAGGGCGACCTCGACGCGCGGACAAATTCCAGTCGCCAGGAATTTACAATTCCCGTTGAGGGAGACTTCCAGCCAGGAATTCCCGTCGGTGAGATAGAAGTGATCGAGGTGATTGCCGATCGCCAAGAATACGATCGCTCTCAAGGAACAATTCTGGCTACGGGTAATGTCTTAATGAGTTTTGCTCAATCAACAATGACGAGTGAGCGATTAGAAATTAACTTAAATAATCGCCTAGCAGTAGCGACAGGGAATGTCGTGCTTAAGAGGGGCGAACAGGTTCTTCGGGGCGAAAGGTTTGAATATAATTTGGTTGCAGACCGAGGAGTTATTATCGGCGCAGGAGGCGAAATTTACCAGCCAAGCCTGGGTCAAGATACAGATTTTAAGCAGCGTCTTCTATCAGAATCTAATATTTCCGACCGAGCCTTGAGCGATCGTCTAATTAATAATCAACCAATAACAAACGTAACCGCCGATGAAGGTTTAGGTTTGAGCTTAGGTAGTCGTGGCATAGATTTAGTAGGGCAAGAAGATTTTAGCGGGGGGTCAACAATTAAACGGCTGCGGTTTGAAGCAGATCGGCTGGAGTTTGAAACAAGTAACTGGACGGCAGAGAATCTGCGCCTAACAAACGATCCATTTTCTCCTCCAGAATTAGAGTTGCGCGCTGCGACAGCAACTTTTCAGCAGCTAGAGTCCAACATCAGTAAATTAAACACTACAAAATCTGGCTTGGTGATTGACGACAGCTTGAGAATTCCTCTGTTAGTTAGTGCTTTTGCTTTTGATAGTCGTCCTGGTCGTCCTGGATTGTTTAATATTGCTTTTGATGGAGACGAACGAGGTGGACTATATATTGAACGTACCTGGAGCTTGTTTGCGGGAGAAAAGTTTAGCTGGAAATTTACTCCTCAATATTTTTTACAGCGAGCACTGATACCTGCTACTTTTGGCTTCAGCGATGATGACGAAGGAGGTTTATTTAATTCTGCCGTATTTGGTTTAACTACTCGTATTCAGGCAGATTTTAGTCGTCGAAGTAGCCTAAATGCCAACGCTTCTCTAACGGGTGTAGACTTAGCCAATTCAGAAGATAGTTTGCGCAGTAAGATTGAGTTCCAAAATCGTCTGGGCAATCTGGAAAATCCTTTTCGGTTAGCTTTAGAGTACAATTATCGCGATCGTCTGTTTAACGGTTCTTTAGGCTTTCAAACAGTCCGAGAGAGTATTGGTGGCGTCATTACTTCTCCCCAAATCAAGTTAGGCAATACGGGAGTTAATCTTAATCTTCAAGGCTCCATCAAGAAAATTAATGACGATACGGATCGGGCAGATTTATTAGAGACAGTAAGGGAAAACGATCGCATTGGCTTAACTCGCTACCAGGCAGCAGCATTTGCGAGTAAGAGTTTCTCTTTGTGGACGGGTAAAGCTCTACCAAGTACCAAAAATGAAGGGTTACGCTATACTCCCATACCAGTAGTTCCCTATCTAAATCTGTTTACTAAAATCTCAGGGGTAAGCAGCTTGTATAGTAATAGCGATTCTCAGCTATCTCTTGAGGGAAAAGTGGGAATTGAGGGACAGATAGGTCATTTTTCCCGCAGTTGGCTAGACTATACAGGATTTAAAATCAGCTATTCTCAAAACCTGCGAGGCGATGAGTCTCCCTTTCTGTTTGATCGCCTTGTTGATCGTCAAACCCTCTCGGTAGATATTACCCAGCAAATATATGGACCAATTCGAGTTGGTTATCAAACGGCGATCGACCTACGCGACCGCGATACAATCAGCAGCGACTACATCTTGGAATATAGTCGCCGAACCCACAATGTTGTCTTGCGCTACAATCCAGTTCTAGAAATTGGTTCTCTCAGCTTGCGAGTTAGCGATTTTAACTGGCAGGGAAACTCCGAACCTTTTAGTCGCGAGGATATCACCCCTGTAGTTCAAGGAGTTGATTAAGGAAGAGTGTAGCGAAGAATATCTCCCGAATTAGCGATCGCTTCTCCGAAGTCTTGTCCTAAGCCAAAGTAAAATGTACCGTCTAAATGTTCAAAAGAACGGGCTCGATTAGTGCTTTTAAAGCTTAAGACCTTCTGCCAACTATCAGAATCTTGCGGTGTATCGGTTTTATAAACATATACTGTAAAATCTTGGTCACCATGTTTTTGATTAGCTAAAGCATATAATTCTTGTCCAATCACTAACAAATCTTCTCCGACAGCCTGTTGACCAAAATTGATTTCTTGAGGAGGAGTTCCCATTGATTCTTTGACGTATAAACCGAGGGAATTGAGATAGTTCTTTCTAATACTATTGTTTCGATCAATATTAGAAAAAGATTTTACACTGTAGACCAAACTGTTATTAAATTCTTCAGTTTGCCAAAGATGATAGATGGTGTCAAGCCCATATTTGCCAGCTTGCCCATCAATATTATCTGGAGGAATAAATTCTTCTGAGCCAAGGGTTAGGTCTAGCTCTAGCTCTTGGGTATCTTCGTTGTAAACCGCAATATTTCCTTTAAATCCCCCCGTGTCGCGGAGTAGAGAATTGAGGGCATAAATTCGCTCATCAAATGGAAAAACCGTTAAAAACCAGCTCAGGTCAATCAAGATCAGATTATCAGCAGGAGGAATCCCTGTTACTTTAACTTCTTCAAAGGTCGCGCCGTCGTCTCTGGTAATTGCTGCTCCTGGTGGTTGGGTTTTGGTATTCTTGAACGTACGACCATTGCCCACCATCAATAAACTACCATCATCAAGTTTTACTAGACCCCGCACGTGGGCTAGCTTGACTGCTGGGGAGGAAAATCTCTGCCATGTTCCACCTACCTGTTTACGATAATACTTGTGGCGATCGTTACCCCGAGGATCGGCAGCAGGAAGATAAAGAGCATCATCAATTATTTGAAAATGTTCGATTGCTTCTTCTCTGACAGTATATTCTTGAATAAATGAATCCTGGACAGGATCATAAGCCCAAACGTTAATTGGTCCAACATTCCCGGCTACGCTCCCTCCCCCAAGATAAATTTTATTGTCGAAAGCTTTAAGCTCCCATACATTGAGAGCTCGACCTTTTAAACCATCGTCAGCAGAAGGATTCCCTAATTTTTCTACCACGACGTTACTAGTATTTTGGCTTAATGATGTGCAGGAGAAACCTAAGACAGAAACCAGAAATAGAGTAATTAAGAGTAATTTAGAGCCGTATTTTTGCTGCATTACCTTAACGCTACTGGCTTTGGTGCGATCGCTGTAACGCGGACATGATTTTCGACTAAATCAGCCAGTTGAGGTAGGGCGGAAATATCATCTCCCCGATGAAGAGTATAAAATGGGGTGGTTTGAGCAATTTTACTACATTGAAAAAACTGAGCTGGCGTTTGGCTCATGCCCCAAATCGTTGGTATCAAATAACATAGTAGCTGAGTGATCACTTCTCTTGGTCTGATAGGAACGATCTCTTGAGGACTGTCCTTCTCTAAGATATAAACTTGGCTGATAGGTAGACTTTGAGTACTAAACTTCTGGCAGTTGATGAAGCCACGATTTTCCACATCGCGATTAAGAAGTGCATTGCTTTGATGCCCTAAAACTTCAGCAGTTGCTTCACTGAGCTTATACTGTCCAAAACCAGGATATACCAGGGGAATAGCAGAAGTTAAATCCACTGGAACAGCGTCATCACTCACTAAGGGATATCCTTTTTGATTCAATGCTGCTGCGATCGCCGATTTTCCACCACCCGATCTGCCGACAAAGATAACTGCTTTTCCATCGATCACGACACTACTAGCGTGCATTACAAGCAATCCCCTCTGGTACAGGATGATTGCCATAATCGTGCCAACGATATAAATCCTTACCTGCTCGATAGAGGCGTTGGGTGCGGGTACAACCACAACTTTATTGCCGTCTTCAATATAAAAAGTACCGACTAGGCGATCAAAGACGTAAGATTTAGAATGAGTTATCTTGATAGTTAGTTGGATCGTCTCCTCAATCACCACATCCTGGGAGACAAAATTAGGGTCGAGGATTATTTCAACATCGCTAGCAGCAGCAGCCACGGCGAATTCTGGAATAGCAACATTTGAAGCGATACCTAAACCATAGGCAAAATAATTAAACATTATTTATAATATCGACTTAAAAAAATAAATATCTCGAACTTTCTATAACTAAATAATCTGTTGTGATGAAGTAATTCAAAGTTAACTAGCACTTTCCCAAATGAATCGATTAAACTAAATTATCGATTAGACTAGAAGTGAGAAGAGACAATAATCTGGCTACAGTGTATGAGTATGGTGAAAAATAATCTTACAAATGTTTCCTAGAAATATCGTCTCTGCTCACTAGTTTGCTAAGTTGCTCAGCTTAATCAATTAGATTAAGGCATCTTAGAAATCAATGCTGACGGATTCGATGGAACCTGCACCAACAACAGTAGCAACATCACCAATACCTGCAACAGTAATGGTAATAGTGTCGCCGCTTCCAGGTACTTTGGAAACTGTAACTTGTTCAGTAAGTTGCTCTACAGAACCGTAAGCAGTCAATGTAGGTGTGTTCCAAGTTTTCTTAGTCATTTGTTTATTCCTCATTAGTTAATTGTTTGTTTGTTTGGTGTGATAACACCTTGTGTAATAGTTTTGATATAGAACGGGACAGTCTGAGATAAAAAGTACAAATAAAATATAAATATCACACCGGAGTTAGGCAATCTGTTCTAACCACAGAAATAAGTTTACTGTGGTGTAAAGACAAAAAATGTCATCATCACTGGCTTGGTCAGACAGACATTTTTGATAGCTAGACTTAAGCTTAGTCAAGTCAACATAGGGAGCTATCGGCTGAGGATTATCCATCATCCTAGTTAAAGTCTGATGCTCCCCTTTGATTAACTTCCGTTTAAAATTGCGACCGACATCAGCTTTGGATACGCGACTTTGAATCGCTTTAGGCAAAATATCTTTCATGCCAATTCTGGCTAGATATCTTGTCCAGCCATCATGAAATTTGTATTCCACAGGTACTGATAAGCAAAACTCTACCAGTCGGCGGTCAAAAAAAGGATAGCGTGGCTCAATGCCAAAAGCGCTGTTACCCTTGTCTGCCAATTCCAAAACATAGGGATGAATCCCCACATTCATGGCATGCCAATGGTTTTGTCTGGCAGTACGATTTGGTACGTCACTTTTACTAAGCCGTTTGACTTGCTTTGGTAAATTTAAATTACGGGCAAAATCAGGATTAATCAAGCTGGCGTCATACCAGGGATTATTACCTTTAATCTGTTGCCAAATCTGACCAAAATCAGGAAACTGGGACAAGATTCCTAATTGCCAAACAACTGAAGCAGAAGATATCGGTGCATTATGCGATCGCATTCTACGGGCATATCTTCTCGCTTCTCTAATCACTTTCAACCATTTACCCCGACGAGTAAACTCAGCAAAGAATTCAAAGCCATGGGATACCGTCGTATCGCCATCAATGCCATCTAACAATACTCTTACCCCTTGCTTTTGAGCTTGCTCATAAATTGCCCAGTTGAGGTAGTAGTTAGGTCCCATATAGGGTTCATCAGTGTGGGCAAAAATTCTATTTTGCTTATACAAAGGGCTTAAGACATCACCCCGCACCTGATGGGAAATAAAATCACCACTATCAAGCACCTGATCCATATAGAAACGCTCATCGGCATACTCGAGATCTTCTGCTGGTAAATCAGGAAAAATCCCCGAAAAAGTATGCAGCTTCTGATCCCTACCCTGAAGCAATTCTCCCGCTGTGCAAGAAATAGACGATGAATCTAAACCGCCACTCAACATCGAACCCACAGGTACACAGCTTCGTAGGCGACTACTAACTGCCTGTTTAAATAGAGCCTGATAACCCTCTGCATATTCCCCCGCAGAATTTAGCCTTAGCTCTCTCTCTGGGTCGAGACTGCCATATTTCCGAGATACTAAACCCTGAGCATTAATAGTTAGACTATGGGCAGGTGGCAAACGCAGAACATCTTGGTAGAAAGTAATTTGCTTGTCATCCAAATTACTAACTAGATACTGCCCTACCCTTAACTCGTTTAACTCTTGGGGAACTTCGGGAACACAAAATAGAGCCTTTATCTCTGAGGCAAAGCTAAAAACCCGAGCGCTATGATAATAGTAAAAGGGTTTGATTCCAAAAAAATCACGCGCGCAAAAAAGCTGCTGTTGACGTTCATCCCAGATAGCAAAAGCAAAAACTCCCAGCAACTTCTGAGGACATTCCTGACCCCACTTTTGATATGCTGCCAAAATAATTTGGCTATCGGTTATCTGATTTGAGGGAACATTCTTCAACTCTAGCCAGTCGATTAACTCCTGACGGTTATCAATCCTGGCATCGGCGGTAATTGTTAATCCCTTAGTGCGATCGCAATATGGCAGTGTCTCTAGCAGAGATTCCGGAGTAGTACAAAGCATACGGTGTGCCAGACCAACAGAATTTTCACACCACATAGCTGCTCGATCTTCACCTCGATGTGCCAGTATGTCTAGCATCCCTCTAAGGTGGTCAGATTTCACAGGCTGGTGGTCGGGGTAGTAGATACCCATAATTCCACTCATCACTCATACTCCTTCAGAAACATCAAAGCGTCGAACTGAACCAAAATAGCTGAAACCTCACTGTAAATGTTTGAGCTTTATCGCCCCGTCGAGGACTGAATTAAGTTTGCGCCTACAACATTACTACGACCCTCATCAGTTTTAGAGTAAGTTAAAAGTAAGCAGTAAGTGATTATTCACTATTTTTTTGGCACAACCTCTAATTTTGAATGGCTTTTTAACTGTTTCAAACTGGCAGACTCTTGGTTATCTGGCTACAACATCTGGGTTAGCAGGAATCGTCTGGGATAAGTCCTGTTCGACCAGCTGAATCAAATCTGGTATTAGACTCAGATCTTTAGGTCGACTCAAACGGTAAACCTGATGGCGTTTCACTAAGTCTGCACACTGAAAAAAGTGGGTAGCGTCTCCAGAATGATAAAGAGTTGTTGGACGAGAATGACGAGCTATTTCTGTTACCGCTATAGAGGCTTTAATCGGCGCGATCGCAAATTCAGCAGCAGTCTGTAGAACATAAATCCGCTTTAACGGTACAGGAGCGAGACTAAATCCTTTGAGTGGTTTTAAAGCACGTTTTTCTTTAAATGTATGCACCGCATGAAGGCGCTCATATTCATAACCTAAAGCTTGAGCCATTGCTTCACCCAGCTTGACTTGAGGGAAACCAGGACTAATTGTGTAGGGATCGGTTGCAAAATTAATTGGTGCCACGTCATCAGTAATTAGGCTGTGACCATGAGTCACAAAGGCAGCAGCGGTCGAAGATTTCCCTTCCCCCGAGACCCCTAGAAAAGCTACTGCACCACCGTTGATTTTAACGGCACTAGCATGGAGTACCAGAAAATTACGCTGATAAAGAGCGATCGCTAAAATTGTGCCAGCTAAATAAAAGCGGAGTAAAAGTTCGGATGGTTGACCATCAGGAATGACTCTTATAAGGTCGCCATTTTCAACTATGAACATTCCTGTCCCTCGCACGTAAACTGTCGCTTTAGTGCGGCTTAACTGAATAGTTGCAGCTTTATCCAACAGCTCATCTGCAAGCAAATCACTCACTCTGAGCGTCTGGTCTAGAGTAATCTTGAGGTCATAATGGGATAAATCTACTGCTTTAAATTCTGGCAAGGCAATGTCAGAACTAATGTTTAAACCGTAGGCAAAATATGAGAACACTTTACAACATCAAAATAATAAGGATTTTCTCTGTCTAGAAGTCGCAACTTGAAGCAAATATTATGGAAATAAATGTTCGCAAAGCAATTCTATAATTCTTTTTTAGACAAATTGATAATTTTGAACAGCCTTGATTCTACTAAGACCCAAAAAAATAATTCGTATTAGAATTTAAACTAAGATTCATGAATTTGGGTATATATTTATACTCAGTACCGTCAATTATTCCTGGTAACTGTCTAGAGAGTAAAGATATCATTAACTTATACTTGTAAAGAGTAAGTAAGAAGTAATATAAAAGTCATCCGATTTCATCGCTCAGATATCAAAGCGATTAATTGGCTTAAAAATTAGCCTATAAACAAAGAAACTGGCTGGTAAATTAGAGGGTGTTTGAGAAGTTGTTTTTTATACAAGTCAATTTTTAGTTCT
>JBCBEA010000141.1:0-8411 GCA_038529195.1 Cyanobacteria bacterium J06600_6 | reverse complement strand
TTGCCCTGTTTCACTCTATTCCTCTGGCATTAATTGGGGCTGCGATTTTTTATCGTCTAGATTGGAAGTTAGGCTTGATTCTCTGTGTCAGTATGGTCTGCCATTCTTTGTTAGACCTCCCTGTCCATCATGATGATGCTCACCGACACTTTTTTCCCTTCAGTAACTATCGCTTTATTAGCCCTTTTTCCTACTGGGATACCAACCACTACGGCAGAATTGTCTCATTTATCGAGATGGCGCTGGTGCTGGGCGTCAACCCGATCGCCTTGAGCCTACTAAACTCCCCCTGGACAAAAGGAATTGTCATTGCGATCGATCTGTTTTACTTACTAGGCTTTTATCGCTTCTATTTACTCACCTGAAATGCGGCTGCTGACAAACGGGTTAAACTATTCACTGTCCATTGTCCATTGTCCACTAATTATGCTTGCTCCTTGGCGATCGCTTCTTGCTAGTGCTATTCACCGCAATCGATCTAAACCTCACTCCCGTTATTTTCAGTTAGCTACTGTTTCCGCCGAAGGTATACCCCGTAACCGCACCGTCGTTTTTCGCGGATTTGCCGATGACGAACAAAATCGGCTCAAAATGATTACCGATGCTCGTAGCGCCAAAATTAACGAGATCCAGCATCAGGCGATCGCCGAAGTTTGCTGGTATTTTACGAAAACCCGCGAACAGTTTCGGATTACGGGAGAGCTATATTTAGTCACGACAAAAGAAACAGATCCTCTTCTCCAGCAGGCACGTCAAACTACTTGGCATAATCTTTCCGACCCTGCGCGGTCGCAATTTGCTTGGCCTACACCCGCCGAAACTGCTGCAGATCCCTCGGCTTTTAATGTCGAGTCTCCAGATAAACATACACCTCTGGAAAATTTCTGCTTGTTGCTGCTGACACCTGAAAAAATAGACCATTTACAGTTAAAAGGCGAGCCTCAACAGCGACACCTTTACAACCGCCAGTCCAATCTTACCTGGATTAGTCAAGCAGTTAACCCTTGATCTTGCCTTATATTGTGAAAAAAGTTGGGGATTTAGGAGAATACTTAGTTAGTCGCTGGCTAAAGCTACAAAACTACGAATTATTAGCGCACAACTGGCGCTGTCGCTGGGGCGAAATTGATTTGATTGTCCGCGATCGCCAATCTCAAACGGTGGCTTTTGTTGAGGTAAAAACTCGCAGCGCCAATAATTGGGATAGTGATGGTTTACTTGCCATCACGGCTAGCAAACAGCAAAAGTTGCTGACTACTGCATCTTTGTTTCTCGCAGCATACCCCGATCTGGAAAATCTGCCCTGTCGTTTTGATGTGGCACTAGTCAGCTATCAGGGCAGGCGATCGCTAACATCTGGTACTGAGTACCAAAATATTTTGGACTTAATTGTCACAAGTCAGGTTGAAATAGGTCAGGCGATCGCTATTAATGGCGTTCAACTGCGACTCCAGCAGTATCTGCGAAATGCCTTTGAGTAAACCAGCCTGTGTTTCAGTAATATTATTGCGGTAAAAATGCGCAATCGCTCTTTTTCTAAAAATCTATGGTGCGTGCTGTCACCGATTTACCTCTGTATATTTAGCAAACTTAAGCTTTATTTAATAATTTATAACCTATCGATTTTTACTAATTATTCTAAAAGCGATTGTTTTTAATTAGCTCCAAAGAAAATAAGAATATTAGCTATGAATACACTTTAAGCATCATGATGTTTTTCAAGCCTTTGACAATCATAGATCAAGGATTTAAAACCAGATTTCATATTTTTGGGGCTTAATCCATATCACAAAAATAAAATGCAGTTATCGTTCAAATAAGCTTGATTAATTCTGATTTTCTGTCTGAAAGAATAATAATTTATTACATAACAGCCTGGTAAAACGCAAATAGCATGATGTGCTATGGATTACCAGCAGATAAAAATCCGTGATTGTACGGATGAGTAAAATTTCGGAGGTGCATACAATAAAGACGTCAGATGTTAATAGTAAATCCCGACAGTTTTTGGGTAAGCAAAGTTTAGGTTTACGACTCTATTTGTATTGGTCAAAATATTTCAGACCTTAATTGAGAAATAATCTAACTATTGCTATTTGACGAAAAAAGCTATTTAAAACTAGTTAAATGCTGTTTTCATCATCAGCTTTCCCAAACAAGCTTATTAGTCGCACTACCAAAGATTGTTGAATTGATATTCTCCCGCGCAACAACGAAAGAGTTGAGTTAATTATGAAAGAAATTACTTATCAAGCTGCATTAAAAGATCTAATTCTACTTGTTGATACGGAAAACTACAGCAACCCTGAACTGGCAAAGAGCTTAATTGAGTCTGGAGTAAATGAGCCAATCGTTTTTTCAACAGACGGTACTAAAAGTCGTTTCGGCATGAAGAAGCTTAGTGTTAAAGATGGCATGAAGAGATTAAATCTAGCCGCTTCTAATCCCGACATTGGGGAGCTAATGGCAAAAGTGGTTTTGGTAGAGAATTCGATTATTGATTTTGTTCCTCTTTCTGCTCCTTCTTCGTCTAAGAATCAGAATGAAGTCCATCTCTACCAGAAGACCTACAGTTGGAAGAACGAAAAAAGAAATATCTCGGAGCGCTGCACCGCCAAAGAATTGGGCAGTAAATATGGAATTAGGCTGCAGTATCTCAACACAGTTATCCAAGGTAAGGTTAAATGCAGTCGTGGCTGGAGTTTAGTTCGCACCGAAGCTGTATCTTGAGTTTAAAGCTTGACTTTTACTAGTGCGATCGCTCTACCTGACGATTAACTGCTTACAGGGCAAGCAACATTGACCGTTTCCCTCATCCATAATGCTTTTTCTCTAATTTGGAGTCAAATAAACCAATTTTGTAAATAGAGCGTCTATATCAATACAGTGCACCCTCCCTAGATATCTAGAAAACTGTTGAGGCTGTGCTGTTTTTGCTTTTGGGGGTTTTGTTCCCAATTAGATTTAGTTAAAATAAATGATGTATTGAACAAAAAACTACAAATTATTTGGTCAATATTTCCTGAGAGACGTTAACATAAGTTAACAACGTTTAAAAAAACTAATAATTTTTAGTATTACTTTGTCTTTACATATCTTAAAATGTACTTAATAGAGACAAAGTTTAAATCGAACCCCAAAGATGGGACATAGTACTCATCCTTGAATAATCGAGGTTCGACAAAATCGCAATCGTTAAAGAAAACAAAACATATAAGATTTTTAATCTTCAGCTAAGGGAGGCTGTCTGAGTGAGCAAAGATAACAATAAAAAGTGGCGCAATGCAGGTCTATATGTCCTACTAGCCATCGTGGTAGTTGCTTTAGGTACTGCCTTTTGGGATCAACAACCCCAAACTAGTGAAAGCTGGCCTTACAGCAAGCTAATTGATGAAGTACAAAATAATAAAGTAGAGACTGTAAAAATTAGCGCCGACCGTACTCAGGCGCAGGTTATTGACCGAGAAGGAACGCCAATCAGAGTAAACCTACCTAACGACCCTCAATTAATCGATATTCTCAGCGACAACGGCGTTGATATTGCTGTATTACCTCAAGGTGATGAAGGATGGTTGTTCAGAGCTTTAAGCAGTCTCTTGTTCCCTATTCTTTTGTTGGTCGGTTTGTTCTTCCTCCTCAGACGCGCTCAAAGTGGGCCAGGCTCTCAGGCGATGAACTTTGGCAAATCTAAAGCTAGAGTCCAAATGGAGCCAAAAACTCAGGTAACGTTTGGTGATGTTGCTGGTATTGAGCAGGCAAAACTAGAGTTGACTGAGGTTGTAGACTTCCTCAAAAACGCCGATCGCTTTACAGCAATTGGAGCGAAGATTCCTAAGGGTGTACTTTTAGTAGGACCTCCTGGAACGGGTAAAACACTTCTAGCTAAGGCAGTAGCCGGTGAAGCTGGCGTACCCTTCTTTAGTATTTCTGGTTCAGAATTCGTCGAAATGTTTGTCGGTGTTGGTGCATCTCGTGTAAGAGATTTGTTTGAACAGGCAAAAGCCAACGCTCCCTGTATCGTCTTTATCGATGAGATTGATGCCGTAGGTCGTCAACGTGGTGCTGGTCTTGGTGGCGGTAACGATGAGCGCGAACAGACTTTAAACCAACTTCTAACCGAAATGGATGGTTTTGAAGGCAACACGGGCATCATTATTATTGCTGCAACTAACCGTCCTGACGTACTCGATTCCGCACTAATGCGTCCTGGTCGTTTTGATCGCCAGGTAGTAGTAGACCGTCCAGATTACTCTGGTCGCCAAGAAATTCTTAACGTTCATGCTCGTGGTAAAACCTTGGCAAAAGACGTTGACCTAAACAAAATTGCTCGTCGTACTCCTGGGTTTACCGGTGCGGATTTGGCTAACTTGCTCAATGAAGCAGCAATTCTCGCAGCACGTCGCAGCCTAACTGAGATTTCTATGGACGAAGTTAACGATGCGATCGATCGTGTTATGGCTGGACCAGAGAAGAAAAACCGCGTCATGAGCGAAAAACGCAAAGAGCTTGTGGCTTATCACGAAGCGGGTCACGCTCTGGTTGGTGCTTTAATGCCCGACTACGATCCTGTACAAAAAATTAGCATTATTCCTCGCGGACGTGCTGGTGGTTTAACTTGGTTTACTCCTAGTGAAGACCGTATGGAGTCTGGCTTATACTCTCGTTCTTATCTACAAAACCAAATGGCAGTTGCTTTAGGCGGTCGTTTAGCGGAAGAGATTATCTACGGTGAAGAAGAAGTAACGACTGGTGCTTCCAACGATTTACAGCAGGTAACAAGAGTCGCTCGTCAAATGGTAACCCGTTTCGGCATGAGCGATCGCTTAGGACCTGTTGCTCTTGGTCGTCAGAATGGAAACGTCTTTATGGGTCGTGATATTGCTTCCGACCGTGATTTCTCCAATGAAACCGCAGCAGCAATTGATGAAGAAGTCCGTAACTATGTAGATCAGGCTTACAGCCGTGCCAAACATGTATTAGTAGAAAATCGTCACGTCCTAGATAAATTAGCAGACATGCTAATGGAAAAAGAAACCGTGGAAGCGGATGAGCTACAGGACGTTTTAGCTAATAACGATATCAAAATGGCATCTTTAGCTTAAGTGACATCTTGGGAATGAATAGCTAAGTAATTAACTTAATTAAAATGTTAGAGCAGTCGCGATTTAAGCGCTGCTCTTTTTTTGTCTCAATCATCTTGAAAACGATAGAAGAGAAATCCATTTTCAAAATCATGGTCATTACAAACATGAGCAATTAAATTATGCTCTAGAAGACTTTGACCAATGGCGATCGCCTCGTCAGCAGTTATATTTTTGTTTTTAATCAGACAATCAACTAAGTCCGAACCAACAAAACATTCTGGATAGCTAGTCAATCTATAGCGACGATCCTTAATTTTTAACTGTGGGTCTGAGCGTAATTCTTGAGCTATTTGCCTGGCTTCAGCCAATGATAGTTTAGTCCCATGTCCCTGAGAACTACTTAGATCTTGGAAATGATAAAACAAGAATTCATTTTTAAAATCATGCTGCTTGCGGACATGAGCAATTAGATTATGCTCTAATAAGTTTTGCCCAATCGCGATCGCCTCTAGCTCAATAACGTCTTTATTTTCGATTAGCCAGTCAACTAATTCTGAACCTATAAAGCACTGCGGGTATTTGGTAAGTTGATATTGCCGATCTGCTATTTCTAGTTTTCCACTCATCTGAATTTCTCGAACCAGTTGAGTCGCTTCAGTTAAGGATAAACGAGGCAAATCAAACAATTTATTTTGTTTGACAATTACTTTGTGTGACTCCAGTAACTTAGACAAAGTCGCTCTAGATTCTAGGGGATGTTCTTTTAACCATTCATAAATGATCGAGTTGGCATCGTTGACGGATATCTGATGCTGCAAAAATAAGAACGTATTGGGACTTTGATAATCAATGGTATCCATAAAAAATTCAGATAATTAACTAACCCTAATATTTAGATATTGCCCAAAAATTTTAGTTACTCAATCAAATAAACTAAATTCCTAATCTTAGGTGTCTTTGAATGTTTCGATCTGATGCTTGGGGAAGGAGCTACCAGAGCAAGAGAATTTAACCAAGCTAATCGCTATAAAAGAGCCAGTTGAAACAGATGTAGATCCGCTAGAAACGGCTGTATGATTAATACCATGAGAATTTATGGTAATCGGCAGCTTAGAACAGTGCCAGGACAGAGGACTCGTCCCACTGCTGCGAGGGTAAGAGAAGCTTTATTTAATATCTGGCGCGATCGCCTGAACGGCTCTAGCTGGCTCGATCTGTGTGCGGGCAATGGTTCAATGGGAGCAGAAGCTCTTTGTCGTGGTGCAACGAAAGTAGTGGGAATAGAGCAGTATGGAAAAGCCTGTAAGGTAATTGAACAAAACTGGCAGCAGGTCGCTCAACCAGGACAAACTTACGAAGTTATCCAGGGCGATGCTCTAGTTAAGATTAAAAAATTAACGGGACAGCAGTTCGACTGGATCTATTTCGATCCACCCTACGATAGCTACCTATACTTACCAATCCTAAAAGCGATCGCATCTCTAGAATTAGTCCATCCCGCAGGAGCGATCGCCGTCGAGCATAATCCCAAACTGTGGCAGGCAAAAGAAATTGAAGGTTTAGAGCTCTATCGCACAAAATCATACGGCAACACTACCCTCAGCTTTTACGCTGTTGATTAATTTATGGCATCTCTTCCTGGGAAGTTTATCGTTAAAACGGGCAAATTTGTCTGGACGACTATGTGGCAGATTATGATGTCTCAACTAGCTCCTCGTAGTCAAGCAGGAGAATACATCCGTCCTGATAGCCAATTTAGAAACTCTGTGAACAGCAAACCTGGAAATAATTATCAGCCTGCTGCTAACCGTTACCGTTTGTATGTGGGCATGGGCTGTCCTTGGGCACACCGCACTCTTGTTACCAGAGCTTTAAAAGGATTAGAAAAGACGATCGCCGTTTCCGTCGTTGATCCTTCTCCCGACGCGGGAATTTGGGTCTTGTCCGAACCAGAATTAGGCTGCAACACTGTTCCTAACCTGTATCAGCTAGCTAGCCCAGGCTATAAAGGTCGCTGTACCGTGCCAATTTTGTGGGATGACGAAACTCAGACCATTGTTAATAATGAAAGTGCCGAAATTATTGAGATTCTCAACTCGGAGTTCAATGAATTTGCTCAACATCCTGACTGTGAGCTTTATCCAGCAGCACAAAAAGAGGCAATAGACTCCTGGAATGAGAAAATATATCATGCAGTCAATAATGGTGTGTATCGCTGTGGTTTTGCCCAATCTCAGCAGGCTTACGAAACAGCCAGTCAGGAATTATTTGCGACTCTGGACACAATAGAGGCAGTTCTGGCGGGGCAGCGTTATCTTTGTGGCGACCGCCTGACCCTAGCGGATATTAGATTATTTACTACCCTGTTTCGGTTTGATATTGTCTATTATGGCTTGTTTAAATGTAATTTACGTCGGATAGCTGATTATTCACATCTTAGCGGCTATCTGCGAGATATCTACCAGTTACCAGGGATAGCGAAAACTTGCGATCTCGAAAGTGTCAAACGAGATTATTACGGTAATCTATTTCCTCTCAACCCAGGCGGAATAATTCCCCTTGGACCCGATCTTACTGATTTGCGATCGCCTCATGAGAGAGATAATTTAAAGGCAGTCAACCAAAACGTATAATAGCCAATAATCTAATCTGAATCTTCCAGCTCTTCCTCTAGCTGCCGATCATAAATATCCTGTAGATTCTGCTTTTTAACATTACGAGAGGTACGCCGATATTTTTTAGTTTTGAGCTTAGGTTCATACTGACTTTTGCCCGCTCGTTTAACCACTAGCTTAAGTTGAGATTCAGGGTCGGGCTGCTGCTGTATTGCTGTTTGGCGGGCGATCGCTTTATCTAAAAAATCAAGATAATATTCATACCTTTCCCAGTCACCACGAACAACACAATTTGGTTCGTGACGATGAGAACAGTCGCTAAACTGGCAGCTTCCTTGGTTTAGCCTCGCTCTAGCTTCGGGGAAATATTGAGCTAAATCGCTAGGCAGACAGTCTAAATCAGGTTGATTAAATCCTGGACTATCTGCTAATAAACCACCCCCAGGCAGCTCAAATAACTCTACATGGCGAGTGGTATGACGACCACGCTGTAGCTTGCCAGAAACCTTCCCTACTCGCAGGTTAATAGTCGGAATTAGTTTGTCAATGAGGCTAGATTTACCTACCCCACTAGGACCTGCCACAACGCCAATTTTTCCCGACAGACGTGCTAGTAATGCTTCAATCCCAATATCTTGAGTAACACTAATAAAGCTCGGCTCATAACCCCAGTCTCCCAAACGTTTGAGCCACTGCTCCTGCTGCGCCGAAG
>JBCBEA010000140.1:0-8415 GCA_038529195.1 Cyanobacteria bacterium J06600_6 | reverse complement strand
GTAGAAGAAATTACGTAAGTTCATTATTAAATAATTTGCTTCTTCTATTCAAGTTGCAGGTCAGAAATTATGAATGAACCAAAGAAAATTAAGCTTCACTGGCAGCCCACTCTGAGTGTAATCGCTCTTGCCTTAGGTCTATCTGGTTTAGATGTTGCTCCTGCCCAGAGTCTGCCAGAATTTGCTGAAGATAGTTGGCAGATTGCTCAGGTTGGGGTTCGGGGTAGAGTTACGTCTCCTACACCCTTAAATCTCACCCCCAGAACTCATATACCCTTGCCTACCAATAGTCGTAGCCGCAACTATCATCGTCCGTATCAGTATCGAGGCAGACACGGTCGCCATAACCGCCACGATCCCTATTCCTATGGTCACAGTCACGATCATCACCATCACGATCATCACCACCACCATCGTCGCCGTAAAGGTCCAGTGATTATCATCAAACCTGCAACCTCCTCTAGCTATAGCAATTACAGCAGTCAAGATGGCTATATTCGCATAATTCGTAAATAGACAAATACAAAAATCTAGCCCATCGATTCGGAAGCAACGATCATCGAGCCGATTCCCTCATCCGTCAAAATCTCCAGCAGCAGGGCATGGGGTAAACGACCATCAAGAATATGAGCAGCCTTTACTCCTTGAGCAAGCGATCGCACGCAGCAAGAAACTTTGGGAATCATGCCTCCTGAGACGATTCCTTCCTCAATCAATTCCCTCGCTTTCTGAATATCCAGCTTGTTCAACAGAGTTGACGGGTCGTGATAATCATAGAGTATTCCGGCGGTGTCGGTTAGCAGAATCAGCTTTTCCGCCTGTAATGAAGCAGCAATTTCTCCAGCTACAGTGTCAGCATTGATATTGTATGCCTGCCCGTTTTCGTCAGCCGCGACGCTAGAGATGATCGGCACATATCCACTGGCTACTAAAGATTCAATTAACCCCGTATCCACGCTGGCAACTTCACCGACAAAGCCAACGCCTTCTTTGCCTACAGGACGTGCCTGAATCAAATTTCCGTCTTTCCCGCATAGACCAACCGCTTTTGCTCCCGCCCGACTGATTAGGGATACAAGCTCTTTGTTCACTCGACCTGCTAAAACCATTTCCACAACGTCCATTGTTCCCGCATCGGTAACTCGCAGACCATCTTTAAACTGTGGCTCAATGTTCAATTTTTGCAGCCAAGTGTTGATTTCTGGACCTCCTCCATGAATTACTACGGGGCGGACTCCCACACTCACTAAAAAGACGATGTCGTTGATTACCTTTGCCTTAAGAGCGCTATCCTTCATTGCTGCACCACCGTACTTAATCACAATTGTACGGTTAGCAAAATTCTGAATATAGGGCAAAGCTTCGCTTAAAATACGGACACGAGTAGCAGCCGATTCTTTGAAATATTCACTGTCGTTAATCATAAAATTATTAATGTAAGAAATTAAGCAAAAATAATCAAACCTTTAATGTCCGATTTAACAGTTATTGGACTTCACCTGGGACTTAAGCACAGAGGGGATCTGCTCGATAATTTGAGCTGCTACTTCCGAAGGTGACTGCTCTGGTTTAGTAGAAACCTGTAGATCTGCCTGAGCATATAAAGAACGACGAGCTGACAATAACGACTCTAGTTTCCCAGCTAACGGTCGATTTTGATTCTGAGCTACTCTTTCTTTTAAGATCTCTAAATCTACGTCGAGCCAAACTACTAAACCGTTGCGCAGATAGCTCCAGTTGATTGGTAGCTGAATAATACCGCCACCAGTAGCAACTACGGAACGAGTGTACACAGAAAGCGAGTCTAAAACTTGAGTTTCTAATTGACGAAAGCTAGCTTCTCCTGACTCCTCGAAAATATCGGGAATGGGTTTTTTGGCGATCGCCTCAATTGTTTGATCTGTATCAATAAATCGATACTGTAATTTTTGGGCGAGATGTTTTCCAACTGTAGTTTTTCCCGCCCCCATCATCCCAATTAGATAAATATTTAAACCGCTTAATAGATCGCTCATTGTTTTTGATTACCCACAATTTCTACAACTCAATACTTTTGCTTACACTGCCACTATGTTTGAATGTATCAGTTAATGGCTCTTGTATTTATGGCTCTAGAGCAAAAAGCAGTGAGCAAAAAGCCTTGGTGATCGACTAAGCTATCTCAGAGCTAGCGAACATCATTAATACGGAGAAGCGATCTCTGCGGTCAGAATAAGTAAATCCAGTGTTTATACCGATCTTAGTTAAAGGTTGATAAATCTTGGTTGGCTTGCAAACGGCGAGGATTAAAAATATTTGACCCAAATTAGCCAAAAACGCTGAAATTTCTCTTTTTACGCAAGTGATCTAAATTACTGACTACTTTATAATAACAATATATTTACTAGTAGAATTGTCAAATAAAGGTGATCTGAATTACAGAAAAAACACAGAGATTTATCTATAATTCAAACATACAAAGTTCAATACTTATACAGCTCAAATACTAATTTATATAATTTGCATTAGTCAGATATAAATATTTTAATTGTGATCTTGCACCGTAGTTAAAATCACCTTTTATAATAATTAAATATTTAAATTTAGGAATTAACTATGAAATTAATTAGAGAAATAGTCAAGCAGGCTTTAGACACGGGATACCTGACGGTAGAAGCAGAAGAAAAGCTCAAGTTAATGTTAAAAAATAAGTACGAGCTGGCTGACTTAGAAGCTTTTATCGACCTACAGCAGGCAACTATGCTGGGAATAGTTAGGCAAGAATCAAAAGAAATATTTGCTGCGAATCAAAACTGTTCTTAATCTTTTGTTGCTACCTCAAGTTATGCAATAACTTAAAATAAGTTATTATTTTTAGATAAATACTATTAGTAATTATAGAAATAGATTAGTCAAGATCTTCATCCCTACAGTACAAATATCCTGCCTAATTTTCGATTAAATCCAGTCTCCCTCATCAGTCTCCGAATTATCCTGAGTATCAGCACTGCCCTCGGCTGCACCATTATTATTGTTACCTAGCTTGTCTGATTTACTTCCCGCTTCTCGATACCGATAAGAATATGTAGAACCCGATTTCTCGACATTTTGGGGTTCTTGTTTTACTTCGTAACTTTTTAGATCGTCTTGGACAGAATCATTTAGATCGGCAGCTGGAGCAGACTTTTTAAAGCGATCGCCTTTGGTTCGAGAATTTATACTATTGGGATACAGTTCGTCGTCTAAAATGCCTGATTTACGGTTGGAGCTATTCGCACCAAAACGATCTAAGGTTTGAATTAGCAAATTAGCGATCGCACCTGTTAGCACAAATAAAGCGATCCAGACCGCTAGAGGCAGTGACGGGGTTTGGTAAAGACAGGTTTTTGAGCTATCGGCGCACAATAGTTTTAGCGTGATTGGCTGCTGATTTTGCACAAAGATAATACTTAGCACCGCGATAATTAAGATCAGCAACAATATTTTGATTCGGCTCATAAATTCCTCAGAACTTGGATCGAGATTGGTCACAGATTAGTTTAGTCTGGGCACCTTAGTGATTAGACAGGGCAACTGCCCAAGAACATAGCTCCGCATTTGATGTGACCATTAGTCAAATAAACATAAATTTACTGTTATTCTACTTTGCGCATTAAATATCCGTAATCTTTTTTCAATTATGTCAAACTATCATCCTCGTCGATTTTATCTAGAATAAAGCTTAGTTAACTCAAACTCAGCGAACATGATTATTTCCGAAGCTGTTAAGGTTGAAAATATTGCGATCGCCATCAAAGATTTACCAGCTCGCTTATCTGGCACAAAAATTGTTCAGCTCTCCGATTTTCACTACGACGGAATTCATTTGAGCGAGTCTACTCTGCATCGAGCAATCTCTCTGAGTAATGAAGCCAATCCCGACTTAGTCGTCATTACGGGAGATTTTATTACCAACGATCCGACTCCTATCACGACATTAGCCACTCACCTAAAGCAACTGCAAAGTAAATCGGGAGTATTTGGCTGTTTGGGCAATCACGATCTAATTCACGATCGCACTGGACAACAGGTTATTGATGGTTTAGAACAGGCGGGAGTAAAAATTCTCTGGAATCAGGTAGCCTATCCATTTGGCTCAGATCTAGCGATCGCTGGTTTACCCGATTTTTGGTCATCAGAATTTAATCCTGCACCCGTACTAGAGTCAATTCCTGATGCAACTGCGCGGATTGTTCTATCCCACAATCCTGATTCTGCTAAAGTTCTGAAACAATGGCGAGTAGATCTGCAGCTATCCGGACATACTCATGGAGGACAAATTGTGATTCCTAACTATGGTCCAATTGTCTCTCTCTTGCCGAAAATCCGCAGACACGTGCCAAAACCTTTACGGAACCGCTTACCCTATCTCAAGGACTGCGCCAAGGTAACTAAAAACTGGCAGTGGTCAGAAGGTTGGCATCAGGTTGGCAAAAATCAGCTATACGTTAATCGTGGTATGGGCAGCTATCTGCCAGGAAGAATCAACTGTCCTCCAGAAGTGACTGTAATTACCCTCGAACAGTAATACGGAAAATCAGCGATCGCGGCGACGATACCAGGTTGCACCAGCGACTAAAATTCCTGTCAAAGCAAAAGCGATCGTCAACGGCAAGATATTACCCTGAGATAGTTCGGTAATTCCTGCACCCATCATCACAAAGGGTAAGACTCCGGGCAGAGTCCCCAATAAAGTTCCTAGTAAATAATCTCGAAACGTAATTGAGGTTAATCCCGCCAAAAAATTAACAATGCCGTAGGGAATTATCGGTAGCAGACGAACTGCAAACATGTAGAATAAACCACCGTGGCGAATTTCGGCATCTGCTACACTCCAGCGATCGCCTAACTTTTGACTAACTAGCTCTTTACCCACCGTACGAGTAAAAACAAAGGCAACAATCGCTGCCACCAGCGCTGCTAAGGTAGTCCAGAATGTTCCCCACCAAATGCCAAAAATTGCTCCTCCCGTAATGTTTAGAGGAGTTGAAGGCAAAATTAACAGTGTTCCGCAGGTATAAAGCAAAATATAAATAATTGGTGCAAAGATACCCATTGTCTCTAGCCATGACTGTAGCTGCTGGCGATCGATGCCACTGAGCGCCACAATGCCAACTACTGTCGCCACACAGCAAAAAATAGTTAGAAGAACAAGATTACGTTTGAGTTTGGGCATCTGGCGATCGCATTTATCATTTCAATCATTTGATTTTACCCTCTGCTGCTAATTAAGATATTCAACTATGCGTCAGCTTCGCATCATCGTTTATGGCTAATTCTGAAGTATCAAAACCATACTCTTCACGCACAAAATACAGAGGTCTGCCTTTTACTTCCTCATAAACGCGACCTAAATATTCTCCTAACACTCCTAGGGTAATCAACTGTATACCTCCCAAGAATAAAATCGCTACCATCAGCGAAGCATAGCCAGGAACATCAACTCCAAAAACCAGCGTGCGAATTACCAACATCAGAGCATAAATCAAGGACACAAACGAAATGCTGATCCCGATATAGCTCCAAACTTTGAGCGGTAAAAAACTAAAAGAAATGATGCCATCAAGAGCAAAATTCCAGAGTTTCCAATAATTCCAGGTAGTTTTGCCAGAAAAACGTGGTTCGCGATCAAATAATATCGAAGTCTGCTTATATCCCACCCAGGCAAATAAACCCTTCATAAATCTGGTTCTTTCGGGTAACTTTTTAATCGCTTCGACTACACGACGATCTAATAAGCGAAAATCTCCCGTATTTGGCGGAATTGGCACATAACTCATTCTGCCGATAGTCCGATAAAAGGCTTGGGCAGATATTTTTTTGAACCAGCTGTCTCCCTGACGCGATCTCCTAGTCGCGTAGACCACATCATAACCTTCGCGCCATTTAGCAATTAGCTGCGCGATCAACTCAGGTGGATCTTGCAAGTCGGCATCGATGGGAATTACCGCAGCACCCCGCGCATAATCAATTCCTGCGGTTAAAGCAATCTCTTTGCCAAAGTTGCGAGAGAGATTAACGATTTTAATTTTTTGATTTTGCTGGTTAAGCTCTAGCAGACGCTCTAAAGTATCATCCTGACTACCATCATTAATACAAATAATTTCATAGCTGCTTTGAAGCTGCTGTAATACGGGAGTCAATCTGGCAAACAGCTGATCGATGCTTGCTGATTCGTTGTAGAGAGGGATAATTATCGAAATTTCAACCAAATTAAAATTGAGAAACATTAAAGCATCACTATCTCACTAGGATAATGACACATTCTAATGGAATTTTTGTTTATTTCTCAAAATGATACTTGTGGATAGAAATTAAATAGCAAAAAGCGATGCAGTGGGTTGTTCCTAAAAGGATACCGCAAGCATATGGATGTTTCGCCCACTGTAGCGACACAGAGGCTAACGCCTCAAAGTTACTTTGCAATGCTGACGCTTTCGCGCCGTTCAATCAGCGATCACTTTTTTAAGGCGATCGCCCATTCAATTTTCACCTGTCGCAACTATTTAAACTTTAATCTGCAAAAACTGGCATTTGATAATCTAAACCAGTGATTTTACCTGTAACAGTAACTTTTCCGTTATCACCAGGAGTTACTACCATTCCACAAGTATTAGTGCAGTTAACACCATTATTTTGGGTATCTCCACTATTAAAATCTTGTAAGTTATAGGTTGTAGAAATACCGTTAGAAGTGGGATAGCTAATAGAAATAGAAGTAGTATTCGTTGCTGAATTTTTAATCCCTTCATCCGCATCTAACAGTCCGTCATTATCACTATCAAAGTCTTGATAATCATAACCATCATTGGCATTGTTATCACTATTAGTGGGACTAGCAGGATTAGAACCTATTTCAATCAGATCGATAATGGCATCACCATCATCGTCTAAATCTTGGAAATTATAAACAGTGTCTTCATCAACATCACTATCAACTTCATCTTGATCGGCAATGCCGTTGTTGTCACTATCAAGATCCCTGAAGTCGGCAATACTATCACCACTAATGGAACTATCGCTGTTGTATGGAGCAGTTCCTAAGTCAGTATCACCTGCTTCGAACTCATCCGAGAATTGATCGTTATCTGAATCAGTGTCTTGATAATCAGCTTCATCAGTATTATCTGTATTCAAAGCAGCAGCAGGAAGAATAAATGCTGCTGGAGGGTTAGGCAGCAATACACTAGCTCCTGTAGACTCGGTCATTTGCTTTGTACCAGTATTGCTAATTTGGCTAAGGGTATAAAGCTCATAAACATCAGCGATTGAATCTCCATCATCATCCAAGTCTTCAAAATTCTTGAGACCATCTCCATCAATATCACTATCTACTTCATCTTGATCGTAGATACCGTTGTTATCAACATCAGAGCTGGAATCAGGAGCAGTAACAATATTAGGATCGTTTATTGTACATCCACCATCAGAATTACAGTTTGGTAAATTATCAGAGATTTCGTTGAATATTTTTAGTTGAGCGGCTCTAGCAAAATCATCAAATCCACTGGCTAAAACGGTGAAAGAATTTGATCCTCCTACTACTTGACTTCTATAGTATTCTTCTATTTGATCTTCCATTTGACTGTGTCCGCTACTGCTGTTGGTAACAGGACCGTTAATCGGTAATCCGTTAATCGTGATGCCTGCTGCTATGGCTTCGTCTCTTGCTGCAACTACAGGAGGACAATTAAGAGTATAGCCACATTGATTCGCTTTAAATCCATAATCGGCAGTAGCTGTTGCTCCAGGGTATGGAGTATCGTCGGGAATACCATCGCCAGATACATCCATTACGAGACGATCGCCCTCATAATCATTAAATAGAAGTTGATTTTTGGCTTCGTCAATTGCCATCTTAATATCAGTACCGCCACGTACATTTATATCAACCCCATTAATAGTAACTTTTTGACCTTGAACCCTAGTTACCCCATTCATGGCATCAGTAAAATCAGTTAAGCCATCAATGCTATCTCCGTTTTTAGTTAACTTAAACCAACCAATATCGGCAACATTTTCTGTACCCCAAAACTGCATTGTAACAGCCATACCATCTGGTAATGCTTTAATTGCATCTTGTACATCTGGATTATTGAAAGCTGAAATATATCCTTGAACTTGAGTGTTATATTCGTTGCTATCAACACTACCAGAAACGTCAACGGAAAGAACTAGTTCGAGGCTAACTCTTTCTACTGCTGACACATTCAATTGAACCGTTTCCGTCAACTGATCAAGACAGTTAGGAATGCTGCTTAACCGATTTTGTTCAATATCATACAATTTCAATCTGATCGTCTCAGCATTCGTGGCTGAGTACTGATATCTATTCGTTAAAGCATTTTTGACATCTGAAGTACTAAAGCCATCTTGATCTTTTCTTGTTCTTATTTC
>JBCBEA010000139.1:0-8428 GCA_038529195.1 Cyanobacteria bacterium J06600_6 | reverse complement strand
GTGAAAGAAAAAATTACGGCGATGCAAATCGACGGCTTAGATCTCAAGCAAAACTACACCCGCTTTTATCCTCACAAAGAAATGGCAGCAGAGGTAACGGGGTATGTCAACCGCGACAGTAGTCGTAGTCCCCAAGCAGGGGTAGAATATACCCAAAATAAGCTGTTAGAAAGAAAGCCGATTAGCTGGAAAATGAAGCGCAGCTTTGAGGATTCGAAAGCGATATTTCACCCAGGTGGTTTAGAGCGATCGCAGCAGCTGTTTAACTACGACGATCTGCGTCTACAGTTAACTATTGACCTCAGACTACAGCAGATTGCCCGCAATGCTCTTAAAGTACAGATGGATCAGTACAAGGCAAAACGCGGTACGGTACTGGTGATGGATGTTCGCGATGGCGCGATCGCAGCTTTGGTTTCTGAACCTACCTACGATCCAAATAAATATTATCAATATGGGATCGAACTGTTTAAAAACTGGGCGATTACGGATCTATATGAGCCTGGATCTACCTTCAAGCCAATTAATATTGCTCTCGCTTTAGACGCGGGGGTCATCTCTCCTGACGATACTTTTGACGACACGGGAGAAATTCAGATTAAAGACGCCCTGGTGCGCAATCACGACTTTGTCAAAAAAGGTGCGCGAGGGGAATTATCTTTACCTGAGATCCTCAAGTATTCCAGTAATGTGGGCATGATTAAAATTATGCGACGCATGGAACCCCTAGATTACTATCGCGATCTGCAAAAGCTGGGAGTAGAGGACAAGGTAGAGTTTGATATTCCTGGCTACACCACAGGTAGACTCAAAAACGAGGTGGAATTTACCGTGAGAGCGATCGAGCCTGCAACTACAGCTTTCGGTCAGGGTTTTTCTCTGACTCCCCTCAAACTGATTCAGATCCATGCAGCCTTGGCTAATAAAGGTAAGCTAATTACTCCCCACGTAGTTAGAGGTTTATCCGACTATAAGGGCTATCTCCACTATTTTCAGCCTCCGAATAGCAAACAAATTTTTTCCCCTAAAACGGCTTCTACAGTCCTAAAAATGATGGAAGAAGTGGTAGAAGACGGTAGTGGCTATGCTGCCAAAATTCCTGGCTATCGGATTGCAGGTAAAACTGGTACTTCTCAAAAGGCGAACAATAGCGGAGGATATGACGAAACGGCAAAAATAACTAGTTTTGTTGGTATTTTTCCTGTAGAAGCGCCACGTTATGCGGTGTTGGCGGTAGTAGATGAACCCCAGGGAGAGCATACTTATGGCTCGACGGTGGCTGCACCGATAGTTGGTTCGGTAATTCAGGGGATTATTAATATGGAAGGTATTCCTCCCAGCAAGAATATTGAACATTAATCATTGCAAGACAACCTCGATCTGTTGTGCTTACCTCCAAATAAAAGGTTAAAGAGAAATCTAGCTTAAGTTTTCTGGGGTGGTGTCGATCTGCTGATAGCATTGGTTTTACTTAGTGTTGAAGTGTAGCTGATGCAGATTATAGAAACTCCCCGCTTGACCCTGCGATATATTACTTCTCAGGATGCTTCCGCTTTGATACCGATCTTGGGAGACGAAGAAGTAATGCAATATTCAATTATTGGAGTTCATAATCCTCAGCAGATTAAACGGTTTATCGAGCAAAGGCTGCTGTCTTATCTTGAATATGGTTTTGGTTTATATGCTTTGGTACATAAGCAAAGCCAAAAAATGATTGGCTACAGCGGTTTTTTTATTCAGTCCATTGAACAGCGTCGAGAAGTAGAGATTGGTTATCGTTTAGCTCAGAAATATTGGGGACAGGGGCTAGCAACAGAAGCGGGACTTGCAGTGATTAAATATGGACGAGATCGGTATAACTTCCAGCGTTTTATTTGTCTGATTGAAACAGAAAATGAGCGATCGATTCGTGTTGCCATGAAATTGGGCATGAAGCTAGAAAAAAAGATCGTCTATCATGGCTTAGATGTTGCGATGTATAGCTTGAATTGTGAATAATATTTATCAGCAAATTTGGAATAGCGATCGCCACAAATTTTTAGTTAGTCCCAGAGACAACACTGGTGCCTGGTTAGATGCCGATGCTGATATTTTATTGGATGAACAGGTTAAAGCCTTTGGCAGAGCCGACTTGGATTTAGCCAAATGTCCGCTTTTCTATCGGGTAAATCAAGCCAAGTTTGACCGCAGTTCTACGTATCAAAGTTTGTTCGACCTATTAGATAACTATCGTTTTGATAATCAAAAGTCGGAAATTGTCACTAGAGCCGAAAAAGCGGAGGTGGATCGCTTTATCAATGATATTTTTCAGACTGAAGTCATTGATTTGGCATATCGATATATTCGACAGCAGCTTGAGTTTAAACTCGATCGCTCTGAATTCAAAGCTCAGTTAAAACAGATTTGGTTTAGCTTATATACTAACTTTTTTGGCGATTTTCCCGTCCGAGATACTTCGGGCTTCGAGCATGTTTTTGTTGGGGATGGTAAATACGATCGTTCAACCAGCGAGCGTCAGATTTATGGAGCAGTATCGGGCTACCATTCCTGGGTCAAATTTTATCTGGATGAACAAAAAGATAAGGCAAATTATCTGGGTCATAATTACACCATCGAAGGCAATTTGGGTGTTGATAATCCTTATGTGGCAACGGTGCAGATGTGCTGGCAGGATATTGATAAAAGCACCAACCTCCCTGTTAAACTATTTAAAAAAAGAGGCTGTTTTTTTATTGGTACTAGCCCAGAATGCGAAATCGCGATGGGAACAGTTGCTTTTTATGAAAGTTTAGCTGACTATAAATTTAAGGACGAACGCCGATCTATTGAGATCAACGGTGCAAAATATGACCTGGCGCTCTACCGTAACATCAAAGCAGACGCAACGAGGGGCGATCGCATTCGCTCTTTTTATCCAATTTATTTAGGCAATGGATAATTGATAGTTGATAGTTGATAGTTGATAGTTGATAGTTGATTAGACAGTCGTGTGAGAAGCTTGCTGAGTTTGTCGCTCGACTGCTTCAAATAGAGCCTGAAAATTCCCCTGACCAAAGCCCTGAGCAGATTGTCGGCGTTCGATAAACTCTAGGAAAAAAGTTGGCTGTTCCAGAATTGGCTGAGTAAAAATCTGCATTAATAAAGACTGCGGTGTATAACGTTCCCAATCTACTAAAATTTGTTGTTCCGCTACGGCTTTTCTTTCCGCAGTACTTAAAGCGGATAGGGAGCGAAGTTTTTTGTAATAAGCTTTTGGAACATTAAGAAACTGCACGTTATTGTGGGACATACGAACAACATCAGCAATTAAATTTTGCGATCGCAATGCCAGATGTTGAATTCCCGATCCATGATTTAAATTGATAAATTCTTGAATCTGCGAATTAGCCGTAGTTGGTTGATTAATATTAAACTGCACCTCTCCCACATCATCGATCAAAGCCTGACTGGTTAATCCTGACTTACTGGTTTGGATCTGAAAATTCTGCTGGACTCGAAAATCGAACAGATCTTGATATAGCGTGACTGCGCTATCAAGTTCTCCTTGACCAACATTTAAAACAACGTGGTCGATATCAGTAATGTTAGTATCAGCAATATTGTAACTTTTAGGGGTTTCAATTCGATTTTGCTGAATTGAGATTGGCAAACAACAATCCAAATTGTCTTTTGTCTCAATTAGAGTATGCTGTAAATCTTGCCAGCCAGTAATTCGCGCCGAGCTAAAATTTCCCTGGGGCGACTCTGTCAAACGAACATCTTCTAAAATAGTTTGCCCCAACAGGCGACTGCGATCAAGAATTAATCCCAAATCTTCCACCCGAAAAGCAATGTCAGCTATACCTTCAGGATGATTCGCTAAATAGCTGGCAACGGGACTGCGATCGCTCAACGGGGAAGAAATGAGAAAATAGGCAGAATTGAGGGCGATTAACTCCGTATGAGTGTGCTGACTCAGATAATTAGCGATCGCCTTAAAACCGACATGGCGAATAAACCAGTCTTTTGTTCGTGCTGCATTTCTGGCGTAGAAATGAACATGATCGATCTTCATAAAATTACTGCTGATCTATTTGTTCTGTCTATTTATTTAGTGGCAGAGATTAAACCAAAGCGGACTAAGCCCCGATCATAACCGCGACTCATTAAGCTAAGGGATAATGCCCCCTGAATAGTCTGCCAGCCTGCTTTAAACAAGCCCATAATTGCCTGGGGGGCGATGGCAGAATCAATTACCACGTCCCAAAATGGTTCGACGGCGATCGACCAATCATCGGCATTCAGGTTTTGGAAACCGCATTCTGTCGCAATCTGGCGATACTCGGAAAGAGAGATTACATAGGGTAGGCAGTAAACGCGATAAATCTCTTTGAGATGTGCCACTTCACTAGGAGTCAAATCCCCCGCTACCGAATCAGTCTCACGGTGACACCAGGTTGCAAAAATCATCTTGCCACCAGGCTTGAGGACACGATAACACTCAGATAGAAATTTAGCCTTGTCGGGCATATGTTCCCCACTTTCCAGCGACCAAACCAAATCAAAACTATTATCTTCAAAAGGCATATCCAAGGCATTTGCCACCTCAAAATTCACCCGACTATCTAAGCCTGCTTCTGTTGCTCTTTCCTTGGCTCTGCTTGCCTGGACAGGAGAGAGGGTAATGCCTGTGGCGCTACTGCCAAACTTTTGGGCTAGGTGTAAAGTGCTCCCACCAATTCCGCAGCCGACATCAATGATATTTTCTGGTGGATTATCGGTACTGCAGCCACTCCAAAGCAATAACTCTTCAATTAAATCTATTTGAGCCTGACGGCGATCAAGTTTATAGTTACCGTTTTTGCCATAGTAACCGTGATGCATATGTTCACCCCAGATAGACTCCCAGAGTCCACTAGAAGCATCATAAAACTCGCGAATATCCTGATATAGACTATTACTCATAAGATCGAAAATAGATAGAACCTAAAACGGCAGTTACGCTTATTTTTACCTTAACTAAATCGACTATATTTCGCTAAAAGCCATCATATTTGGTAAAAGATCATGAATAAATCTAATGATTTACGAGAGCATGTTGCATAAGCTCTTAAAACTTTACAAAAGCAGCTATTTGTTTTGTTTACTGAGCCAGGCTTTCAAAGCGCGTTAATTCCGCATTAAATAAGAGTTTAATCGTGCCAACAGGACCATTACGGTGTTTAACTATACTCACTTCAGTAATACCGCGGTCGGGGGTATCGGGATTGTAATATTCGTCGCGGTAAATCATCATGACTAAATCTGCGTCCTGCTCGATCGAACCCGACTCTCTCAAGTCAGACAGCATGGGACGTTTATTAGTTCTTTGCTCAACTCCTCGACTTAGCTGGGAGAGGGCAATAATTGGCACGTTTAACTCCCTGGCTAAACCTTTTAAACTCCGCGTCATTTTTGAGAGCTGCTGAACACGATTATCGTTATCGCCTCCTTCCATCAGCTGCAGATAGTCAATCATCACCAGTCCGAGAGGATCTTTGCTTTGCGCCTGGAGTCTGCGTACCTGCGATCGCATTTGCATGACCGTCAGGTTAGCCGTATCGTCAATATAGATCGGCAGTTCAGAAAGTTTCTCTACCCCCTCAATTAGCTGTCCAAACTCGTTTTGAGCAATTCTACCCGATCGCAAACGGTTGCTGGGGATTCTTGCTTCACCAGATAGCAGTCGCTGGGTTAACTGTTCTCGTGACATCTCTAAACTAAAAACGGCGATCGGCAATTTTGAATCTCTAGCGATATTGGAAGCTACACAGAGTGAGAACGCTGTGTTATGCACGCAGATATCATTGGCTACAAAATTATGAGTATCGGGAATGGTTAGGTCATAAACTTGTTTTTTCCCGACATATTCAATACTGACTATTTCATCCCAATAGACTTCGCTAGTAGCTAAATTTTGCAGCGGAATATTGTCTAGTGCATAGGCTAACTTAAATAATCTTTCTCGCGATAATGCGCGTTTGCCAACATGAATATTGCTATAGCCTTTAATTCCTGAGCGTTTAGCTAAAGATATCCAAGTCTCCTTGCCCTTAACTTCTGCTAATTCCTGCCAAATTTCTCTAGGAATCAGATCTCTATTAGTCTGATATTTTCTACTCGCGATCGCGCGAAGTATACTGTCACAAGAAGCTTCTTTGCCAAAGATACCAATATCATCGATAAAGCTTTTAATCGATTTAGCATCAGTAATATCCAACTGCCAGATTTTTCGCCGTTCTTGCTTATATTTAACAAATCGTTCCTTAAGATGAGCAATTACGCCAAATCTCAATAACAAGTGCTGTATTTGTCTCGCTAGCTTCTCGCTGACGGTAGCGTAACCAAGCTGCGACTGTCCACTGGCTAATACTGTCCCCCAACCATCAGTGGCAAATAAACGATTCAGAAAGAGGCTAACTAAGTGGGGTTGTAAGCTAAAAACTAGCTGAGGGATAGTTTTCTGGTGAGCATTCTTGCCCCATAAACCTAAATCTTTGAGCCATAAAGTTAAGCTGTTAGAGCTAATGCTACTGATATTAGATATTGTTTTGAGTAATAGCTGTTCTGGTTCTACGGAGAATAAATTACACAGACGCTCAAAAGTTTCTTGATTAGGAACACAACTGCCTTGTAACCAACACCGAACTAAAGAATAACTGATGTTTAGATCTGCAGCAATTTTATTGAGCGAGTATTGCCGATGGGTAATGACTTGTCGTAAGTTTTTAGCAAATATCTGACGATGTCGATGAGAAAACTCTCTGTCTTTACTTACTCTAATCGCAATTGTTCTCGTTCCGTTCGCATCTGATTCCTTCGTCGTCAATCCTAAGAAAATAGCAACCGACTTGATAAAGTCGTTACGTAATATAGAATTACTGTTGGTAAATTCAGGACAGGTCTTAGTCAAACATCCATCACCGATTAAATAAGCCAGCAGCTTAACTTTAGCTTCGGCAAGAGTTTGATTTCCAAAAGCTCTAACTTGTCGAGGAACAGCTATTTTACTTCCTGCTTTCAACAGTCCCAAGCTACGCCAACCCTGAATCGTTAAAAATGGATGGGTTTGGGTTGTTTCAATCTTTCTCCCCAAGCGAGTTGTTACTCGATATACGGGCTTGATACCATCATCAATAAATGCGGATGGTTCGATCCAATCAAGCTGCCAATTAGATTTCAGCGTTAATAGAGAATCCTGTTGACGCTGGTAAATCTCCTCAATTGTTCTGATACTTCCATCTTGGCAGACCAATTCAGCATCAGCAGTCAAACATTTTCCCATTGATGGGCGACCAGCAATGATTATCAGGTCAGAACGGCTAAAACCGCTAGTCATGGCGTCTAGGTCATAATAACCAGAAGGTACGCCTGGTAAAGCTGTTTCTTGATGCAGTTCTTCAATTGTATTAAAGGTATTGACCAGAGTTTCGGCAATCGGCACCAAACCCTCTTGGGGACGTTCTTGACTGAGGCGAAAAATCTTCTGTTCGGCTGCATCTAAAACAACTTCTAAGTCCGTGGCGTTGTCATAGCCAAGATCGACAATTTCATTTCCCGAGGTAATCAATTGACGACGGACATACTTTTCCATGATCAGATTGGCATAGCGATCGACGTTAACCGCCGAGACGGTACGGTTAAGCAGCTGGGCTAGCTTAGTTGTTCCGCCAACCTGTTCGAGCAAATCGTGATCGCTGAGGTAGGTACTGACAGAAATAAAATCAGTTGGTTTACCCTTGAGATTTAGGCTCAATGCAGCCTGATAAATCTCCTGATGCGCCTTAACATAAAAGGCATCTTTAACCACTAGTTCCCCTACCCTAGTAATCGCTTCTGGGTCGAACAGAATTCCACCTAGTATCGCTTCTTCTGCCTCAATACTCGCTGGGGGGAGGTTATTGACTTCTGCCATTGCTTGCTCTGGATGCTTACCAAATTACTATAGAACATATATTCTACTCAGCCAGCAGATTTTAAATATATTTAGGAATTGTTGTGGGTAAAATCTACTTGAGGATAAAAAAAAAGCAAAAAAGACCTTCAAACTATTTTGTGGTTACTATACGATCTTCAAATCTACTTGAGGATAAAAAAAAGCAAAAAAAGACCCTCAAACTACTTTGTAGTGTATATGAAATCATTTTCTAATATGCAATTCTAGTAAGCAATTAAAATTACATGAGGACGAAAGGTAGCTATTCAAGCAAGCACCATGTTAACAATACCGTCGGCAATTTCATCTATGGGCAAGATCAGATCGACGCAGCCTGTCTTGATGGCATTTTCGGGCATACTAAATACCTCAGCCGTCTCTCTGTTTTGAGCGATTACCCATTGGTGACAAGTTAAGAAAAAGTACAAGTTGTCAAATGCAGTCAAATTAAGGGGGATGAGAATTTTAAACTAA
>JBCBEA010000138.1:0-8501 GCA_038529195.1 Cyanobacteria bacterium J06600_6 | reverse complement strand
GCAAAAGTGAGCAGCAAAAGTTTGCCATTGCGTCCATCATCGCCCCCAGGAGTAAAAATTGGTACGCTCTTATCTAGATTGCGATCGTCAAAAGTATCCGCGTTGTTGTTGGTGAAATTAACAAATGGTTCATTGGTAAGACTTATGGTTCCCGCAGCACTCAAGGTCAAAGGTGCGTTTTGCTGTTGATTGAGAAATCTCACCTTGGCACCGACTCCCTGTTCCGATTCATCTACTGAACCGGCGACGTAGTCAAGAAAAATACTGCCTTCAAAATCTGATAATAAGCCATAACGAATGGCGGTCAAAACTCCCTGACTACCTCCCTGCAGATTTAGAGCCAACTTGCCACTGGGTAAAGTTCCGCCATCAAAAAAAGCCAGTCCGTCTGTCGTCAAGGATTCTGCTTGAGGATCAGAAGTATCGTTATTGCTTCGTCGATTAGCCGTAAAAGCATCGGGCATGAACACCACATTGGCTCCTAAACCGAGAAAATCACGATCGCCCGTCAGAGATAGAGGCGCATAACTAGCAAAAGTATTAGTGGCGTAGAGATCCAAAGCTAGCTGTGAGTTACTTAAATAGCGTAATCCCGCGTTATAAACAATTGTCTGATCTGGTTTGCCAGAAGCGCGGTTGATACTGTTGTTTCCCGTTATCGGTAAAAACACGTCGCTGACCAAAGATAGTTTCGAGCTAACTTGGTAGGTTGCTCCTGCTCCCAAACCCAATACCGTACCAAAAGAACTATCTTCATCATTAGGTAGACGACGAAAAAAAGCAGCACCATCATCTTTGAAAAAGGCAATCGTGGGAATCGCACTCACCTGCAGGCGATCGCCAATATTTTTCGTCCAGGGAAAGGCAAAAGAAACAAACACATCTCGATTATTTATTTCCGTTACGGTTTCTGCTTCGGTAAACATAAAGCCCCGCGTACCCCAAGATGCAGCTAAGACTCCGCTCAAATTTTGCTCGCCTGATTCACTTTGCCAAAGTCGCTGCTTTAACTCTAAAACAGCCTCATTATCCTCCGTCCGTTCGGAAATAAACTCACCTTGCTTAATTGGTGAACTGCTGTCTACATGCTGAAACTGAAGACTTAGCTGCAGGCGATCGCTAATGCCCCAGGTAAACCCCGTACTAAAATTAACCGCACTATCGTTATCATCTACTCCTCCTTCCACCAGGTTAGGAAAAAAGAAACTGCGGGTATCGACGTTAATTAATACTTCTCCTTGATTTAGATGCTGGGCGGTGGGCTGAGATAGTAAAAGTTCTCTCAGGGGAGTGAAAGTGATTTTGGTTGTTTCCAGTCTTAATTGCGAATCATCTGGCGTTGGAGAAGCGGCGATCGGCTCGCTCAAAAACAAGAGGATAGTAGAACTTAATAGCCCCGCCCAAATTTTTCTCATATCCACTTTTTTACTCCCCACTTATCGAAGCTCGATTTTAACAGTCAGATGTAAAAGGACAAAAGAGACGGAAATAGGCGATGGACAGTTTAGTAGCCAGTAAAAAACGCAGTTAATATTAACTGCGTCGCCACACAAAAGAATTACCGATCAGTTTAAAGCTTGTATTTAAACTCTTTACTGCCCTGATAGTTTGATAGTTCCGCTAGCTCATCGGGAGTTTTAATCCCAGGATAAAATTTGCCGTCTACTTCCCAGGTAGGGAAAGACTGAATTCCTGCTGCACGACAAACTTGCGGTTGAGGATTTTTACCTTCATCTGCACATTCCACATAGGTCACTTTATCAAATGCCTCTTGACCAAATAGCTGCTTTTGCTCGAAGCAATGGGGACACCAAAAAGCACCATATTTTTTCGCTCCAGTCGCGGTTAAATGTTCAGCCAGAGCAATCTCATCTTCTCCTGAAACCGAAGTAATTTTCCAGCCGTAGGGAGCAGTATAGTTGCCTTTCGGCTTAAGAGCCTCAATTTTACCGTCTCTGGGATCGACTACTTCATCAGCGATCGCATTGCCGTTGATGCCAGAATATATCCCCAGGGTTACCACTAGAGTCAACAAACCGACAATTCCCCCCGTAAAAAAGATTTGTCCGATATCTTCCCAATCTCGACCGACGATAGTCAAAATCAAGAGACTCAGCGAAAATGTTGCCGAACCAATACAGTAAGGACAAACGGTCTTTAGCTCCGTTGCCAAAATATACATCAGGTAGGCGCTAAAAACTGCCATGGCAATACTACCCGCCAACAAGAGCCACCAGGTAACATTTTCTAGCTGCTGCTTGAGCTGCTTTTTCTTGTCAGAATCTATTGTTAGAGGCACTAGGGCAAAAGCTGCCATACTAATATATGCCAAACAGCCAAACAGGCTTAGAGGTAAACCAAGCACCGTGGCATAATCACTGTTCAAAACTCCTCCACATCCAGCTCCAGGAGCCTCAGCTGTACAGACAGGACCTCCCCCCGTAAGCTTTGTAATGGTCAGATAAGCAGTTAAAACTGCTCCGGCAATAGCGATCGCACCAATAATTGGTCTCGACCAACGGTAGATCCAGGGTATAGAACGACGACGGCGCATAATTTAAAAGTTAATTGGTAGTTGTTCGACGAGAGACTTTAAACAGTACATCTTGCACCCAGTTTAAACATCTTTCTTAATAGAAGATGAGTAATTGCTTAGAGCCAACTCAATATTTTTCAGATTATAGCTTGAGATAAATTGCGGTTTATTATGTTAAATTTTTGCTTATTTACTGCAGCTGTTTTAAAGAAGTATTGACTTGCTTCTCCAGTTTAGGAACAGGGGGGATCGATTTAGCTGCCTCGACAAACTGAGAAACGCGAATTGGATCGATAGTCTCATTAATATTGCCCTGTCGTTTCAGAGAACTCGAAACAATTACGCCATCGGCTGCCTGCATCAGCTGGGGTATATTTTCCCAGTTTGCACCACTGCCGATTAGTACAGGAGTGTTTCCTGCTGCTGCTGCTGCCAATTCTAAATCTTCTTGAGTTGGCGGACTACCCGTTGCCCAACCCGATAGAATTACCCCATCTGCCAAGCCTCGCTGGATTGTATCTTGAACAGCCGTAGTCAAATTTGGCGTTCCCAGGGGGCGGGCATGTTTTACTAGCACATCAGCTAAAATTGCGACTTCCGAGCCTAATTCTCGACGATATCTGAGTAATTCGTGAGCTTTGCCCTCAATTAAACCCTGATCCGTTGCCATTACTCCCGTTAAGACATTAACTCGAATAAACTGAGTTTGAGTACAGGTGGCGATCGCCATGGCGCTGCGAGCATCGTTGCGCAAGACATTGATCCCAATCGGCAGCATGATCATACCCTTGAGGCGATCGACGACTAAAGTCATCGCACTAACTACGGCAGGATCGACACAATCTTTGGTAAATGGAGCATCAAAAAAATTTTCGATAATGATCCCGTCTACTCCCCCTGCTGCCAAAGCAGTAGCTTCCTGTTCGGCTCTGGCAATTACTGCTTGCAGCTTGCCCTGCCAACGGGCTGAAGTCGGCAGTGGAGATAGATGAACTACGCCAATTACTGGATTGTCTGTTTTAAAAATCTGTTTTAATTCCACTTTAATTCCGTCACGCCTGCTTGCTCCTCTTCAAAATTAATTATTATCTCAGACAAAGCTAGGTGCTGTACATAGCAAGATCCTCTCTAATCTCCCAACTTTTTTAAGATTTAAGCTACTATTTTCCTGGGTTTCTATTCCCAGAGTCGAATTTATCTGTTAATATATTTTAACGAAAAGGTATTTATGTATCTTTGCGGATATGTATAAACTTTAAGCTCAGAACCCGTCAGCAGGGTGTCTTGAACAAACATGGTTTTGCGGCAGATTAAACTGTCTGGTTAGCTACTGCTCCACCGCGAAACTCTAGGAAGCAACAGCCAGCAGTTTGGTCTAATACTAAACATTGTCTATATTACTTTATAGCTCTTAGGGGCCATCTGGTTAACGCTTCAACCAAGATATTTAAGTCTGACCAAGTGGTTAGAAACATTTTTAGTTAATTAGTAACTGCGATAGTTTCAAGCCATGTATAAACTCATAGCAACTTAGTTTGAGATAGGTCTCTAAAATTTAGGATAAAGAATGGCAAATAAGCCAACCATCGCTATATCCCACTTGGGATGTGAAAAAAACCGTATAGATTCAGAGCATATGCTGGGCTTACTGGCTCAAGCAGGCTACCAAGTAGACTCGAATGAAGAGTTAGCTGATTACGTCATTGTTAACACCTGTAGCTTTATTCAAGCTGCCCGAGAAGAATCCGTCCGTACTTTAGTAGAATTGGCGGAAGCAGACAAAAAAATTGTGATTACTGGCTGCATGGCACAGCATTTTCAGGGAGAACTGTTAGCCGAGTTACCTGAAGCAGTAGCCGTAGTAGGTAGTGGCGACTATCACAAAATTGTGGACGTGATTGAGCGTACTGAGACAGGAGAAAGAGTTGAAGAAGTAACTCCAGAACCAGTTTACATCGCTGATGAGACCGTTCCTCGCTATCGTACGACCAGTGAGGGAATAGCCTACTTAAGAGTGGCAGAGGGATGCGATTATCGCTGTGCCTTCTGTATTATTCCTCATTTACGAGGCAATCAGCGATCGCGCTCGATTGAATCAATCGTCGCTGAAGCAACTTCCTTGGCAGCTCAGGGGGTACAAGAAATTGTCTTAATCTCTCAGATCACGACTAACTACGGTGTAGACATCTATGGCAAGCCCATGTTGGCAAAGCTGCTAATCGAACTTGGCAAAGTTGATGTTCCCTGGGTACGAATTCACTACGCTTATCCGACAGGATTGACTCCAGGAGTATTAGCAGCGATTAGGGATACCCCTAACGTTCTGCCCTATTTAGATTTACCCCTACAGCATTCTCATCCAGAAATTCTACGGAAAATGAATCGTCCTTGGCAGGGAAGAGTCAACGATGGAATTATTGATCGCATTAAATCAGAGCTTCCTGGAGCGGTCTTACGTACGACTTTCATTGTCGGTTTTCCGGGGGAAACTGACGAACACTTTCAGCATCTGCTGGAATTTGTCGAGCGTCATCAGTTCGATCATGTTGGGGTATTTACCTTTTCTCCAGAGGAAGGAACTCCTGCTCACGATATGGCAGACCAGGTACCAGCAGAAGTTGCTGCCCAGCGTCGGGATGCCCTGATGGAGGCTCAACAGCCTATTGCCGCGATGAAAAATAGCGAGTGCGTAGGTCAACAGGTTGATGTTTTACTAGAGCAAGAACACCCTGGGACAGGGCAGCTAGTGGGTCGCTCCGCACGTTTTGCACCAGAAGTTGACGGGCTAGTTTATGTCAGCGGTTCTGCTTCTCTCGGTTCTCTGGTCAGGGTAGATATTACCTCAGCCGATGTCTACGACCTTTATGGAGAAGTAGCCGTGACTGCCATTTCTATGGTCTCTTAATCAATCATTTTCCTTTCTGGCTCCTGCCGTCTCTAATCTTCAATCCTCAGAGACAAATTATTTACGAACAGAAGCACAAGTTTTTAGCAAACATTCACAATCAAGAAGAATCAAACTTATGACGACGACTTTTTCAGATTTAGGATTATCTACCGCAACCACATCACAGCTAGAGCAGCTTGGTTTCAAGGAGCCAACTCAAATTCAGCAGGACGCAGTGCCAGCTTTGCTCAGTGGTAAAGATATTGTCGGTCAATCTCAGACTGGTACAGGTAAAACCGCAGCCTTCGCTTTGCCCGCTCTCGAAATTGTTGATGCTGACGATCGCGCAGTACAGGCATTGATTTTGACTCCTACAAGAGAGTTAGCCCAGCAGGTAGGACAGGCTATAGGCGACTTTACTTCTAAAGAGCGAAGAATCTATTCTTTGACGGTCTATGGCGGTCAATCAATTGAAAGACAAATCAGCAGACTGCGTCGCGGAGTGCAGATAGTTGTTGGAACTCCTGGACGAGTAATCGACCTGCTAGAGCGTCGGGAACTAGTGCTAGACAATCTAAAGCTAGCAATTCTTGATGAAGCGGACGAAATGTTAAGCATGGGCTTTATTGACGATATCAAAAAGATTTTGCGTCGTACTCCTTCTACCCGACAAACTGCCTGTCTCTCTGCGACAATGCCCCGCGAGATTAAAGAATTAATCAAGAATTTTCTTACTGACCCCATATACATTACTGTCAAGCAGAAAGAAGCAGCGCCTAACCGTATTGAACAAAGACTGTACATGGTTCCTCGTGGCTGGCAGAAAATCAAGGCACTACAGCCAATTTTAGAGATTGAAGAGCCAGATTCGGCAATCATTTTTGTGCGAACTAAGCGTACTGCTAGCGAACTAACCAGTAAACTACAGGAAGCTGGTCACAGCGTCGATGAATATCATGGTAATCTGAGCCAAATGCAGCGCGAAAGACTAGTTAAGCGCTTCCGTGATGGCAAAGTCAAAATGGTAGTTGCTACGGATATTGCTGCTAGAGGTTTAGACGTTCAAGATCTAACTCATGTAGTTAACTACGATTTACCCGACAATACCGAAACCTACATTCACAGAATTGGACGTACTGGAAGAGCTGGTAAGACAGGAACGGCGATCGCTCTAGCTCAAGCGGGAGATCGTCGCTCAGTCAAGCAAATAGAACGTCGCATTCGGGCTAAATTAGAAGTTGCTAAAATTCCTAATCGAGCACAGGTAGAAGCAAAGCGCATTGGTAAGCTCAATCACAAAATTAAAGAGACTTTGGCAGGAGAAAGAATGGCTTCATTCTTACCTCTAGTTAGAGAATTGAGTGGCGAATACGATGCTCAGGCGATCGCAGCAGCAGCATTGCAAATGGTCTACGATCGCGATTGTCCTAACTGGATGAAAGGCGATTGGGAAGTGCCCGAAGATAGCTACGGCAAGCCAGTCATCAAAGGCAAGAAAAGCGGTGGTCGTTCTGGTCGTAGAAACAACTACAACAAAAGCAAATCTCTCCCCAGAACTAAGCCTCAAGGTAAGGTAAGATCTGAAGTGATTATCGAGCAGTAGATATTTACTCAACGCGCTCGGCAGTTTTAAATTGCCCTAAGATTATGCCTGAGATCTAAAATTGGGATGTTTTTTAGGATATTTTTAAGACTGCACGCTTCTGGAAGGTCAAAATAAAACTTCCAAGAATAATCCCTAAACATTAACCAGCATAGCCCGTGACTCTGAGTATTCCCTCCTCCAATCTGTCTTATCCTGCGATCGCCAAGGCTGCGAATAACTGGCAGGGTCTAATTGAAACCTATCGTGCTTATTTACCCGTTAGCGAGGCGACTCCTGTAGTCACTTTGCTCGAAGGCAACACGCCTTTAATTCCGGCAACGGCGATCGCCAGTCGTATTGGTCGCGGAGTCAAGGTTTATGTTAAGTACGACGGTCTCAACCCGACAGGTAGCTTTAAGGATCGGGGCATGACCATGGCGATCTCAAAAGCTAAGGAAGAAGGGGCGACAGCGGTTATTTGTGCCAGTACCGGTAACACCTCTGCTGCTGCTGCTGCTTATGCTCGACGGGCAGGTATGAAAGCCTTTGTAATTATTCCCGACGGTTATGTAGCCTTGGGCAAACTCGCTCAGGCATTGCTGTATGGGGCAGAAGTAATTGCGATCAACGGCAACTTTGATAATGCCCTAACTATCGTGCGGGAGATTGCCGAAAAATATCCCGTAACTCTAGTCAATTCGGTCAACCCCTATCGTCTGCAGGGGCAAAAAACCGCAGCTTTTGAAGTAGTGGACGTACTGGGTAATGCTCCGGACTGGCTCTGTATCCCCGTGGGGAATGCTGGCAATATCAGTGCCTATTGGATGGGCTTCTGTGAATACAAGGCTGCGGGTCAATCATCCCGCCTGCCTAAAATGATGGGCTTTCAGGCTGCGGGTTCGGCTCCTTTAGTTTCAGGAGAGAGAGTCCTGAACCCCGAAACTCTAGCAACAGCAATTAGAATTGGTAATCCAGCTAATTGGTCAAAAGCGACTGCCGTCAAGGAGGCAAGTGGCGGAGAATTTAATCCTGTAACCGATGAAGAAATATTAAATGCCTATCGCATCTTAGCATCAGAAGAAGGTGTATTTTGTGAACCCGCTAGTGCTGCTTCAGTGGCTGGTTTGCTCAAAGTTAAAGACACTGTTCCCGATAACGCCACGGTTGTCTGCGTCCTAACTGGTAATGGATTAAAAGATCCCAGTAGTGCTGTAGAACATAGTGGTAATGAACTTAAAAAAGGTATTCCCAACGATGTTTCTGAAGTTGCAAAAGTGATGGGCTTTTAAAGTGAGCGCATTTTGTAGACTTGGCAAAAGTAACTGAGAATATAGAACATTTTCGTTTGGAATCTTGGCTCACCTATTTATAATCAGAGAAATACCAAGAGCAATATTTTATTTGATTGTATGAAGAGTCTGTTAATCTAAGAACTTCAGATTGCTAGCTGATCAAGATGCTTTTAGCCAATATGAAATACTTAATTACTTGCT
>JBCBEA010000137.1:0-8541 GCA_038529195.1 Cyanobacteria bacterium J06600_6 | reverse complement strand
GAAGCGTTCTTCATATTCCAATGTATTTTTTGCCCAAATCGTTCTAAGGACACTTTCAGTGTCTTTACTTGAACGTAATTGGACTCTATCTTCTATCTGTACAGGACATTCATAACTCACTCTAATTTCTGACACCCTACCCTCTTGGTAAGGGAATAGATTATCAGGCATACTCCTACAATCTTTTAGTCTACCAAAGCCAGGATAAGATCAATTGGTCCAGACAGAGGTAGCATTAGTTATAGTAATCACAGGAACTAACAGGAATGCTGTTACCTCTGCTTGGACGAGAAGAGTATATCATAACAAGGACTGATTCACCAAATGGAAATTTATTTTGTCTTAACACCTTTATTTGATGCTTCCGCAACGTTAAACCCTATATCTGAGAAAGAATAAATAATCCGATTGAAACATATGAAGCTAAAAGAGCTTCTTATTCTTTCACCTACTACACAGTTTCTTACAAGTCTCCCTTCCAGCCACATGCTGATGCATGTACAGAGCATCAGGAAACTGATCACAAGCCCAATTGGTCCCTTTCATAGGAAAAAAGAGGGTGGCTTCTACACCACAATCTGTACAGCGTATGAATGTACGAGTGTAGTGATTAATGATCTCTGAACGTAACTGCTCAAATTTGCCAGTAACAACTCTTGGCCTTGTATTGCTACTACCTTGAGATCGAGAACTTAACCGACGGCCTTTGGGAGCATATTCATCAATGCGAATGGTCATAGCAGTATCCCTATCAAGAGCATCTTCTACTACCACTTCATATTTTCCAAAATTGCTACGCATAGGGCCTATGTTGATGGTTACGGCCCCATTGGTAGCGAGGAAATCCGTGTAAACGATAGAATCCTTTTGTACTAAACTGATGGCTAGTGGAGGAACCCCCGTGGCGGAAACCGTCAGGGTGTTTCCGCTGAAACTTCTGGCAACAGAAATTGGTGTGCTCGTAGCAGACATTTGTTCTGATGTTTCTGCCTGACCCATATCTGATGTACAAGAAGCGGATAATATCAAAATGACAACAAAGAAAAAAGGAGTGTATTTCATTAGAGAGGAGTATTTATTGGTCACATTCTTCGTATGGAGAAACTGCATTGGATTTCTGCATCCGCCAGATATAGAAATAGGGTGTATCGGTTGCTAACCGCACCGTATTGTGATAATCATAAGCTCGATATCCTAAATGGTATTCGGAAGTTTTTCCCATCAAGCTGCCACCATTCGTTTTTACCCGATCTAAATCTGCTTTATCCCGCTGATCTATGAGTGCGGCACGAAGTATCACCTTTGGACTATATTCATTGTATACCTGGAAATTATACCTGTAGACACCTGATCGAGCGATATAGGTATACTTATATCGAAACCAAATCATCCTAAAGCAAGCAGAGCGTTCCCATTCACTCCATTCGGTGGAATGATTTCTTGAAGGTGGCACAGTGCCACCTTTTACTGTATTTGGAATTACAGGTGCAGATTGAGGCCTAACACTGTTCTTTTGTTGCTCTTCATTCACCTGTTCTGCTGATTTCTCGGCAATCTGTATTGAAAACAGAGTGTCTTGACCAGCACTTTCTACCGCGATCAAATACTCCCCTGGGTTAGCGCGAAAATCGGTCATTGGAAATGCAATAAACCCAATACTATCCAAGGTTTGTGTGGCTAGTGTAGTATCATTTCTTGATACCTGAATACTAAAGGGAGGACTCCCTTTTGCCAGTACCTTTAAGGTGTCTCCTATAACACCGTGCATTACCTGCAAGGGCAGGCTGTCTTCTGATGTACTGCAAGTAGGGAATAGTAATAGCGTCAGGAATACTGCTATTCCTAGAGCGGAAATGATCTGTTTCATAAAACCTTAGTTGAGTTGATAAATAGGGTTAGTCGCAGCGATCCTCGCAGCCATTTTCTGCTGCTGCCTCTAATGACTTGTATTGGGTATACCAAGTCGAGCTTCCCCTTGCATATCTGCCTGTACTAGAAGTGTAGTAAACGGTAATATCTTTCCCGCAATCAGTACATCTGATCTCATAGGCTTTCCCTGAACTAGTAGAATAGGATCGAAGTACCTTGTAATTATCCCCATAATTGACATAGCTAGGATGTTCTACTGCTGTGAAGGAAAGAAGAGAAATAAAGCTAAAGAGTAATAAGGTTTTCATGGCCTCAAATTGTTGATGGATTGGATAAAATCTAATGGTAAAAATAGGGAGAAAAAATAAAATACCACTTATAAATAGTAACTTTTAAGTGGTAACTAAAATGGTTTTCTACCTGCTCTTTTGCGAGCATGGAAAAGAATGATAATGTTGATCTACAAAGAATAGGTCGAAGATTGCAGGAGCTTCGAAAGGCTAAAGGATATTCCAACTATGAATACTTCGCATTTGAGCATAGTATTCCACGTGCCCAATACGGTAGATATGAAAAGGGGCAAGATATGCGCCTGAGTAGCTTCTTTAAAGTGCTGCGAGCTTTGGAGGTGACGCCAGTAGAGTTTTTTAGCACTGGCTTTGAAGAAGAGAAGTAGCCTTAATACCAGATTATTGCAATATGGAAAACTAAGAGAATGATGCGCCTCTATCGCTACTAATGTGCCACTACAAGGATGTTGCAAGTAACTGTGGACAGTCGACAATGCAACACCTTGGTAATTGGATACAACGCTGCGTCAGTGGCACATGCAAGTACGCGAGTACCCTGTCCACAATTTTGCTGGCGCTCCATTTTGTGTACAGACTACTCGCCCTCCACTTCGTTTCGGCTTGCTTAGGGGATTCCCTAAGGACCCTAAATTAGATGAGCTTTCCTCTCTTTACATTAGAGGATACTCAAAAAGTATGCTCTTAATCAGGCCAATATAATTATAATTAGAAAGGTACTTCCTAAAATAATCAGACACACTTAATGAAATACTCCCGCACTTAGATGAATAGTCTCTGCCCCTCACTGGGAATTTGAGTAGATTTTTATTAATAATGTTCTAAGGGTTCTGCAAATCCCCCAGAATGAATACTACCAATCGTTTTATCAAACCAATTCAATTGTTCCTCTAGAAATACTTTGGTCGTCCTAAAACCTATGCTATCTAATAAGGCAGTTTGAGCTTCTTCATCTGCATAAATGAATTCGATACAAATAGCTAAATCATTCTTAGCTTGGCAAATTAAGCCACTCACGTTATTTTTTTGAAAATCTTCATGATGTGCAGTATAGATTGAACTTGGAGGTACTTCTATACGTTCTTTACCATCATAATAAAACCCTCTTAAGCTATCTAGATTATTGTCTCTACATATAAAAGGCAAAAAAGTAGCTATATTTTTTGCTCTATTTAGTGCAGTTCCTACTATGCTTATACTATCAATAGGAAAGCTGGAGTTTTTCCCATCTGTTGTAGTATACTCCCATACCTTTTTTTTGTTGGGGCTTATACCAAAAAGGCTGATATTTATCTGTAGTCTTTCTTTAAAATTATGTAGTTCAAAGAACGATTTTTTAGAATCGATTAGAACTCCTTTTGTTACAGATATTTTGATTTCTTCTTTCTGATAACTCCACCAATTTTCTTGGATTATTATGATAGATAGAATGACCGAAAGAATACTGAATATAGTAGTTTTTAAAAGAGAATAATTTTTAAAAGCTTTTATTTTCCTATTTCTCAAATTTGCTCGTTCTAGTGATTGAGAAAGCAATAGCCATAGCCCCGCTCCATGATCTTCATTAGAAGATACACTCCCATATTCGAGATTAACACCACAATAATTTACATAAACTACAGGAACATCTTCATGCTTATACGCCCATTCGTCAATACTTTTTAAAGCCCAAGTACACAAATCATGGGTTAATAAAAAATACAGTCCATCGAAGTTATTCTTCCAGAGAAGATTTTTAAGCTCTTCTTCATTATCTTTTGTAGATAGAAATTCTATTACGTTTACGATATGGAAGTTTTCCTTAATCAATTGAACTTCGTCAAGTACCTCACTAGAGTTGTCGTGAATTATTAAGACTGAAACATTTTTATCAAGATTAGATATCCTAGATTTGGGAGTTTCTTTTATCCACCATAACCAAAAAGGGTTAACCCCTTTAATGTTTAAAATCATATCCTCTTTTGCTTGCCGATATAAGATATAAAACGATGCAAAAGAAGATATTAGGATTACAGAAAGTAGGGTGATCAAAAAGCTCTCAACTCTTTCTATTGCTAGATTATCTCTGATTGAGAAAAAGGCAATAAAAGCTATAATGGAAAAAACAATGCCCAGCAGTGGAATCTCTGGAGACTTATACCAGGTACTCTTTTTAGCATTACTTTTTATTTCTAATTCGGTGAACTCAGGACTCACCGTTAAAAAACTTTTGTCGTATTGAGCTAGATATTCTTGCCTAGTATGTGCACCGCCCGATAGTGCGAGAAAAAGTGTGTTTAAAATTGTGTGTGCTATTTTGGGGTTAAAATCTTTTCGTATGTCTAGTATGGAGATAATTACATCTTTATCGATACTACAATCAGGTCTATCTCTGTCTATATTATCTAATATTATACTGTATAACCCTTCATATCTATTCTCGTACTTTCCAGTTTCAACCAAAGATCTAAACCTTTCCCAGAGTTTATTTGCAAGTCTCTTTCTTTCTATGTCAGTAATAGTTATATAAAAGTGTTCTACTTCATTTAAGAAACCTTCCTGTTCTAACTTATTCTTAGTGACATATGCATAAATGGTACGTAAGGTATGTTCACTAATTCGTCCGCTTCTGTCAACATGGAAAAAATCATGTAGAACTCTTAAAGACAAAGCAATATTGGTATTTTCATTTATAAAACTTCTATTGTTATTTGTGGGATTCTTACCAACAGTAGATCTATCTATACTTAGAGAATCTATTATGTCATCGAATAAGGGATTAAGCGTGGTATATCCTCCTTGATAATCAAATGTAGGTTCTTTTGTGTTGAGACAGTATCTACTTATTATTGCATGTCTAAGATATTTCTGCTCGTCTTGGGTGATACTTGCATGTTTGGTATTCCTAGCCATAATCAATTGTTTTTTACAAAAGAATAAATATTTCTTATTAATAGCTGAACAACATCACATTGTAGATTTACAATGTCTGTTAATGCTAACTATGTATTCGAATACCCCATTATTTATGGAGGTAAGCAAAGTCTGAATGTGGTCGAAAAAAATAATATTGACTACGTTGTTTTTTTTTAATCCATTGATTACTAGTTACTTGTGATGCTTTTGACAGAGGGTGTTAATTCCTGCTTTGCTTGATGTTGTCAAGTGAAACTATCGGTTTTTGTAGAAATTCATAGCGACAGTTAATTTTTTAATTAAATCAAAATCGTTATGAAATTTTTCATTAAGTGTTGTGCATGGCAAACAACTACTTGCTTTGTTTCACTTTATTTATTGATCAGTTTATCGCCTCTAGCTGCTCAAAGTGATTATGCTACAATTGCTGTGAGTACCAATGTGCCTGAAATTTCTACGGGACAAATAAACGTTACTGTTAGCTACAATCCAATTCCGTTTGTTGGATTTGGGGTGCGAACTGCTCTACGGAATGAGCAGAACCAAGATCATCAATTTACAGAAGAAACCGCTGGTCTAGCTATTGGGGGGGAAGTAAGACTCTTTCCTTTTGGTGCAACAAAGTTATTCGATATCAGTGATTTCTCTCGGCATGGCTTTCGAAGTAAAGCTCGTTTGAGCAATAGCTGGGCGCAAAATTATTTGTCGGGCTTGTACTTGGGTATTGGTTACGAGTATAGAAAAATTGATATGCGCTTAATTCCTGATTCTGACCTAGAATCACCTTGGGAGGATTTCAACTACTCGATTAAGGATAGCGGTACAACTGCCCAATTAGGCTACAGTATTGCATTAAGCCATTTCTACTTAGATGTTGGTTATCGCCTTCGATTTAGTAAACCTGAATGGGAAGGCCCTTTCGATATTTTTCAGGAGGGTCTTTATACCAAAACTTATCCTATTGCTTATCGACAAACTGGCAGCCTGCGAGTATGTGTAGGAACGGCATTTTAAACCACTTCTTAACACCGTAAATTAAATTTATTATGACACATTATATCAGTAACACAGTACTCACTTGCTGTATAGTTCTTGGCCTTGTCTTAATTGCTTCTGGATGTGAAAAGGACCCAATAAATGTACCAAAGGATACAGATTCTATTGTGACAGCGATAGACTCAGCTAACTGGCAATCTTATTGGGAAGGACTTAGACTGAGTGCTGCTGAATTTGATTCTATTGCGTGCGGGGTATTGACTATTCCTTCTGATCCACCTCAGATAAACCCGCCTAGTATTATAGGTTCTCCAACTATAACTAATCAGGATGGTATTATCTGTACGGGCACTGATTATGAGTGGGCTCTAGGAGTGGATAATGCTTTTTTATATGATCCTACTTCCGATGTGTTTTTCTTAGGTGTTCCAATTGATGGAACGTCCATACAGTCGGGAGCTTATCGACTTTTCACTAATGATTTAGCTCCTATTACAGGCTCAATTTCTTTGGAAAACATCGGTGGCTCTCCTTCTTTTTATGTTGAGAATCCAACTTTATCAAATTACAGAGCTGCGATAGTCAACATGCAGAACCAACTTGATCCAGCAGGTACTCCTGCGAAGATCGATATGGTTATTGAGGATATTTATTCCGCGGAGCAAGCAATTGTAGCTGCACGGGTTAGTTTTGGAGGTTTTGGCTTAAAGTTAAATGCTTCTTACGACTGGAGCAATGAAGAAGTCGAAACGCGATTACTTGTCAATTTCACCCAAATTTATTATACTCTTGATTTGGATATTACTCGTAGTAAACCATCAGAGTTCTTTGATATAGAAGATATGCCTGACATGGCTGCACTGAACGGCGGAATGCCAGTATATGTATCCTCAATCAAGTACGGTCGCCAAGTAGTACTGGCGATCGAGTCCAGTTATTCTTCAAATGAAGTTAGGGCTGCCCTTAGTGCTTCCTATAATGGCTTGTTAGCTGGTGGCGGAATTAACATGGAAGCAGAACATCAGGAAGTATTAGAAAGCTCCAAGATAAGTGCCTTCGTTGTTGGTGGTAGTGGTGAGGTTGTTGCTGAAAATGTTGCATCAGCAAGCACCTTTGCTAACCTTATTACTATTGGAGGACGCTACTCGCCAGACTCTCCAGGTGCACCACTATCCTATACTCTACGTTACTTGTGTGATAACTCTATTGCTAAAATCGCTCTTGCTTCCGAGTATAGCGTACGAGAATGTGAAGAGGTAGGTATACCTATGGTGCATCAACCAGGTAATAATAATAATTTAGGGTATTATTATTGCGCACAAAAATTTGAAGGTGAGATACCACTTATTTCTGCAGAAGACCCAAATGTTATGGTTACCGCAGATGGAGATGACTTTAGTGGTAATGGACCTGTTGTAGATGGACAAATAAAGCTTGAACTAAGGTCTGGGAATAAAGAAGTTTGGTGTGTCGTAAATGTGATTTGGCAAGAAGCAACTGCTAATTATACAACTGGTATTGTGGATAAGTCTTTCCATTTATTCTCAGCACCAGAAGGTAAGGTAATAAGTGGGCTAGTGGGAAATGATAGCGCTTATTTCCAGTATACCGATGAGGATGATCATCATGGTCCAGATTTTCCAGAAACTACAGGTGCTGACTTTGTTAGTTATTTGAAAATTATTGGAGATACTAGCGGTGATGATTTGGGTTGTTCAGGCGATGATGATGCTAATATCCGATTTAAATTAGGTCCTATTCATTACACTCTTTTAAATGAATAAAACTAGGACCAGTTGTTAGTATCTTAGAAGCGACACATTTGATATTGCATATATCAGAAGTCTTTCAAGGGCGAGGAGGCTGGCATTGCCCTCCTCGCTCTATCTTTCAATCCATTGCAATTTCAGCTTTCTGTTCTTACCCTCTGGCTGGGTATTTAGGAAATACTTCAACTTTTCAATATATTTTAAAAAGTGGCCCACTTTTCCCCTCTTAGTCTTTCGGAAAACTCATATGATGGCAACAAAATAAATAAGCATTCATACCTTTCGTATTACATAATGTAATGCGAAAGATTTTGAGGTGAAAATCATGTAATATTAGAGTGTAAAAAAGAGCGTGTTTAATGTACCGATTCTTACTTTTTTGCCCTAGCTTTAAACGCTGTTCACCAACCAATTGACGCATGTCTAGCGTACATATAACGGCAAAAAAGCATAAGTCCGAAGATCATTCTTTGAGGCCCTATCATTCACCTCAGAAAAATAAAAATCCGAACCCTGGTAGTCCCAAATGGTCGCTCTTGGGCATCCTCTTTATTGGATTGATCTTGCTCATCGGCAAAATAATGATGAGTGAAAAAGAACTACCGCCAGGGCTAGTCCCAACTCCTGATGGTGATTACGTTCTTTCACCAGACAGACAAGCCAAGTTAGAGAAGGAGTTAGAAGAAATGGACAATGCCATGCAG
>JBCBEA010000136.1:0-8548 GCA_038529195.1 Cyanobacteria bacterium J06600_6 | reverse complement strand
GTTTATATGTTGTCAGATAAAAAGGCGGAAGAATCTAAAACAGAGAGCTTAGAACTAGAATCAGCTTTAACCGATTTTGAAGCAATTACTGCCGAATTAAATTATCGTCAGGCGCAAAAATCTCTACGTAGCCTGATTGGCAATATCGATCTAACCGCAGAAGAACAAAACGGTTTAGAGTCTGATATCGATCGCCTTACCCAAATGCTTGATAAGCTCGAACAGTCGGTAGTGCAAATTGCTGCCTTTGGCATGGTGGGGCGAGGTAAATCTTCTTTGCTCAATGCTTTGGTGGGACAAGATGTTTTTCCTACGGGGGCATTACATGGCGTTACCACGACGATTGATCGCGCTAACTGGAAACTAAGCCCCGAACAGATCTCTGATACTGATGCTAACCTACAGCGTCTGACGATTACGGGTAGGGGCGGAGAAATACAGCTATTAGATACTCCTGGTATTGATGAGGTTAATGGCGAGGCGCGAGAAGCTTTAGCCTGCGATCTGGCTCAAAGAGTCGATCTAATTTTGTTTATCGTTTCGGGTGACGTTACTCAGGTAGAATATCGGGCTTTATCCAAACTAAGAGAAGCTGGAAAGCCAATGCTGCTGGTGTTTAACAAGATCGACCAGTACCCCGAAGCCGATCGCCTGGCAATCTATCAGAAAATCAAAGAAGAACGCGTTAGAGCCTTGATTTCTCCCGATGAGATCATTATGGTAGCTGCTTCTCCCGTTGAGGTACGAGGCGTAAAAGATAAGCTGGGTAAGCTTAAGGTGCAACGAGTTAGAGGCACATCTCAGGTAGAACCCTTAAAACTCAAAATATTAGAACTATTAGACCGTGAAGGCAAATCCCTGGTAGCCCTCAACAGCATGCTGTTTGCCGATCGCGTTAATGAACAACTATTAGAACGTAAGCTGGCAATTCGCGATCGCGCTGCCAATACTCTAATCGAACGCTCGATGATGCTCAAAGCTTCGGCGGTAGCACTCAATCCCGTTACGGCGATCGACCTATTTTCGGGTGCAGTTATCGATCTAGCGATGATTCTCTCTCTTTCCCGTCTCTATGGCATCAACATGACCCAATCTGGGGCAGTACAGCTACTCAAAAATATTGCCCTGAGTATGGGCGGCATTAGCGCCAGCGAACTCTTAGCCAACTTAGGTTTAAGCTCCGTCAAAGGACTCTTAGGACTGACTATTCCCGCCACAGGAGGTTTATCCCTTGCTCCCTATTTATCCGTAGCGATCGCTCAAGGAGGAGTGGCTGGGGTATCTTCCTATGCGATCGGACAGGTGACAAAAACCTATCTCGCTAATGGCGCATCTTGGGGAGAAGAAAGTCCCAAAGTAGTCGTGCAGAAAATCCTCGATTCCCTCGACGAAAAATCGATCCTCAATCGTCTCAAATCCGAGCTTCGCGCAAAATTAACTCCTTAGAAAAAAGTTAGAGCGTTTCAAAATCAATTAAAAACATCTTCTCATTAGATCTTTTGCATGAATAATAGATAAATGTATTTTCCCTTTTCCCTTTGTCCTTTTCCCTCCTACAGAACTATTTCATTATGATTTAGTGCAAAAAGTCTATTCTTGTCTGACAAAAGGTATCAAGTGCAGCATATAATCCTGTTTGCCAATTGGAACACCAGCCATACGCAAAATATCGTAAGCAGTGACAAGATGAAAGTAGAAATTGGGAATCAAAAACTCGTTGATATAGGCGCTACCCGTCAAATCCAGATAAAGTCCCTCTCCTAAGTCAAGACGAATATCTTCAGCTAGCTTTTCATCTTCAACGTTGATGTCTGAAAGCTGCTTTTTAGTGTTGGCTATGTATTCGTATGCTTGCGTTAGAGATACAACTTCTGGATCTAGGTTACTCACAGCTTTGCCATTGCACCAGAGAGCAAAATTGTGCGGTTGATTACAGGTAAAAGCAATCTGAGTACCCAAAGGAAACATATCAGGTGCAATCCGTTGTTGCAGCCAAGATTCATCATCAGAAAAATGGGACTGCCCTGTCTGCAACAGATGTTCAAGAGTATCTAAACGGCTTTGGAAGAATGTCTGAATTAAATCTATATTTTGGCTTGGCATTTGATATTTCTTCGAGACTTAACTTGCTTATTTTATACAGCAAATATTGATGAACTTTAATTGATGGACAATTTAAGAGCGTCATTGACTTTAGCTAAATAACTCTCTAAATCTAGTCTATGAGATGCGGATAGTTTTCTTAAAGTATCTAAGGTTGGTTGCTGTCCTTCATTCTCGATTCTTCGCAGATGCCTGTCTGAAATACCATCAATTTCGCTTTGGGTTAACTTGTGGGCTTTTCGGACAACAGCGATCGCTTTTCCAAAAGATTTACCATATTCTAAATTTTGAATCAAAAGCTGTTCTCTGAATTCTGAATCGACGGCAGCTTTAAGATCTTCGAGATCGACATGGAGATCGGCACATTCCCAATAAAGATAACTGCCATCTGCATCAATTTCAAAGTTAGGTTTCTCTAATTCAGGAACTTGAGCCAGACGGGGAAGGGATTTAAAGGAAATCTCCCAAGTAGTCAGATCGCATCCCATCACGATTAACGAATCGACTGTTACAGATGCGATCGCAATTAATTCGTCTTCGGCTTGCCATTCCCAGGCAGATTTAACTCTCTTGGCTACGAGATTATCGAATCCATAGTAGGATTCTATAGGCTGACCTTTTCTCTGTACCTGAAGAATTACAGAGTTTTCTAGATAAATAATATCTAGCTCGGATTTGGTATTGCTATTTTTAATCGTCATTAATCTAATGTCCGATATCACTATAGGTTGTGTCATTAAACAATAAAGTAAATGTTGTTCAATCTCATGCCTCTCCACAAAGCAAAGTAAAATAATTCGGAATATTAAGCATGAATCAGTTATATATTTTGACAGTTTGAATTATTTAACCTGAGTCAGAAAAAGAAAGTAGTAGGCTGATATATCTAGGCTCGATATTCGATAGGGGTAATCATGATAGGAGCAATCGCGGGCGATATTATTGGCTCTGTATACGAAATAAATAACATCAAAACCAAAGAATTTCCGCTATTTAATCCTGATTGTCGCTTCACAGACGACACGGTATTAACGGTTGCGGTTGCGGATGTTCTGCTTAACGGTGGTAACTATACTCAGAGTTTTAAAGATTATTGTCGTCGCTATCCTAATGCTGGTTATGGGGCAAACTTTGGTTATTGGGCAATGTCTGAACGAAGCGAACCTTATAACAGTTGGGGTAATGGTAGTGCCATGCGCGTAAGTCCAATCGGCTTTGCGTTAAACGATCTAGATTCCGTACTGCAAGAAGCTAAACGAAGTGCCGAAGTTACTCACAACCACCCAGAAGGAATAAAAGGCGCACAGGCTAGCGCAGCAGCAATTTTCTTAGCCCGTATTACCAAAGACAAAAAGCTGATTAAATCCTATATAGAAACCACTTTCAGCTACGACCTAAACTTTTCAATCGACCAAATTCGACCTAATTATCAACCCGATGTTTCCTGTCAAGATTCTGTTCCACAGGCAATTGTAGCTTTTTTAGAGTCTACAGATTTTGAGGATGCGATCCGTAACGCCATTTCGATTGGTGGTGACAGCGATACGATCGCCTGTATTACTGGCGGTATTGCCCAGGCTTTTTATGGAGAAGTGCCAAAAGCGATCGCCCAACAGGTCATAAATATTCTCGATGAACCTCTACGTCAGACGATAGAAGCATTTAATTTCCAGTATCTAAACTAAACACAATAGGAATAATTAAAAATCAAGCTCAGACTATAGCTTGTCATACTCGGCATCTTCAGAATTGTTCCAAACTCGCTCAAATGCAGGTTCAGCTATCTCTAACAATGTTAATTCACAGTTCCAAACTAATGGAAGTCCTGCATTACAATCGGCGCAAATGTACGAGTCATTTTTGACTATGTTCAACAAGTTGCACTTAATACAACGTCGAAATATAAAGCTGTTAGTAAAATTTCCTGGATGAATAAGCGGAATTCGTTCGAGTGCCTGACTAACCCAAATCCATGATTCTGGTTCGGGACAAAATCCCGTTGATTGATTTGAAATTTCTACAACCTGATATTGGTTTCGATCGAGGCTAAAAAATATTTCTCCCGCAGACATAACAGATTCGCCACCCGAACATGCTACATGTTCTGAATGACGATTAGCGATCCGAAGATAACCTTCTAGATCGATGATAAAAGTACAGACGATATACTCAGAGCTTTCTTTATTGTTATCCAGCCAAGTTTTAAGGTCTTCTTGAGATGTTATCCGAGTTCCAATCGGATAGTTGGCAACCGAATCTTTTATTTCTGGTGAGCCAATATACCTGTATTGTTTTAAATGTTTCTTTCTCATCTTCTATTTTTAAGCGATCGCAAATAAATAGGCTTCTCATCGCCTCAGCTTATCAAATACGTAATAAAAATTGGATCAATAGATTTATACCTTCTGCCCTCTGCCCTCTGCCCTCTTCCTTCTTCACAAAGCGAGATAGAATAATTCAGAATATCGTGCATGAAATTGGGGCTACATGGTAAATAGACGAGTTGCAGACATTTTAAAAAATGGTAAACCAGATGAACCCGTAACTATAAAAGGTTGGGTGCGTACCAAAAGAGAATTGAAGAAATTTGCTTTTGTCGAAGTTAATGATGGCTCGTCTTTGGCAGGTTTACAGGCGGTTTTAGATGCCGACGTGCCAGACTATGAAGCTATTCTCAAACAGTTAGGCACAGGCGCTTCCGTCGAGATTACGGGTAAGCTGGTTGAGTCTCCTGGCAAGGGACAAAAGATTGAAATGAAGGGGGAATCGGTAATCGTTTACGGTACTGCCGATCCTGAAACTTATCCCCTGCAAAAGAAGCGTCACTCTTTTGAATTTCTGCGGACTATTAGCCACTTGCGATCGCGTACCAATACTTTAGGGGCTGTTTTTCGTGTCCGCAATGCCTGCGCTACAGCGATCCATCAGTTTTTTCAGGAGCAGGATTTCCTCTGGATTCATAGCCCAATTATTACCGCTAGCGACTGTGAAGGTGCGGGGGAATTATTTACCGTCACTAACTTTGATTTGGATAAGCTGCCAAAAGACGATCAGGGAAAGGTAGATTACAGCCAAGACTTTTTCGGCAAACCCGCTTATCTAACTGTAAGTGGACAGCTACAGGCAGAGGTAATGGCAATGGCGTTTCGCAACGTCTATACTTTTGGTCCAACGTTTCGGGCAGAAAACTCGAATACTTCCCGCCACCTGGCAGAATTCTGGATGGTCGAACCTGAAATGGCATTCTGCGATCTAGAAGGCGATCAAAATCTTGCCGAAGAGTTTCTCAAGTATATTTTTAAATACGTTACCGAACACTGTGCCGACGATCTGGAGTTCTTTAACAAGTGGGTGGATAAATCTGTTTTAGCCAACGCCGATAACATTATTAACAACGAGTTCGAGCGAGTTACCTATACCAAGGCAGTCGAATTATTAGAAAAAGCCGACAAAAAATTTGAATATGCTGTCGAGTGGGGTATCGATCTGCAATCGGAACACGAACGCTATTTAGCCGAAGAACTGTTTAAAAAGCCCGTCATTGTCACCAACTATCCTAAAGATATCAAGGCATTCTATATGCGTTTGGATGAAGGGGAAAAAACGGTTTCGGCAATGGATGTCCTCGCTCCTGGGATCGGTGAAATCATCGGTGGTTCACAAAGAGAAGAACGTTTAGATGTTTTGGAACGACGTATTAAAGAGATGAACATCGAGGCGGATGATATTTGGTGGTATCTAGATCTACGCCGTTACGGTACTGTTCCCCATGCTGGTTTTGGACTGGGTTTTGAACGACTAGTGCAGTTTATGACGGGCATGACTAATATTCGCGATGTCATACCTTTCCCCAGAACTCCCTTAAGTGCCGACTTTTAAACAATTTTGTGAGGGGCGAATATGAGGGGCGAAGTTTTTTCGCTCCTACTTTTTGCTTCTAGGTTGATGTTTGAATTAATCCCTGTGAGGTAATTTTCGTTGCCATCTGCGCCAATTTTAATAGTTCATCCTCTTGATTAAGATCTAACTGGTTATTGATCGCCAGCATTGATACACCATGAGTCAGCGACCAACAAATACGAGCAAGTTGTAAGGAATCTTGCTGAATAAATATTTGTCTCTCTTGACCTGTTTTAATACAGTCTAATAATATGTTAAAACTCTCCTGCGACAGCCGATACAATTCGGGATGCTTTTTACAGATTAATTGACGATCGCCAAACATAACTCGATAATATGCTCTATGATCCACTGCATATTGGATGTAAGCTACACCAATATTTTCTAGCTGCTGCTGAGAATTATTTGGACTATTTTTTGCAGCCTCTTTTAAAGCATCAAATAGCTGACCATAGCCAATCTCCGAAATCTTTACTAACAGACTTTCCTTGTCTGAAAAATGACGATAAGGCGCATTATGCGATACACCGATGCGCTTGGCAATACCTCTTAAAGAAAGACTGACAATATTTTCCTGCTCGATCCAGGTTAGAGCTTCATTAATAATTTGCTGGCGTAGATTCCCATGATGATAGGCTTTGGTCTTCATAGATTTATTTTGACATCGATCTTTTACAGTGATTTTGTTGACAGTGACAACATACTATTTTTACAATGTTGACATCAGCAACATATACTATTCGGGTCTGATAATGAATTCAAGCTCATATCAAATAGAACTACCTCAAGATAGCGAAGTCGTAGTATTTTACAACGGCATAAAAGCTCTGAACACAAGAGGAATATTTTGGCTTTGGCGACAAATAATTGCAGGAAAAATGCTTGGCATCAAAAAAGTAAAGGGCTGTGTTGATGTCAAACTGTGTATTTGCAGTCATCAAGAAGCAATAATTGTCAGCTATTGGCAAACTCAATCGAGTTTAACCGAGTTTTATCGTAGTCCTCTCCATCGCCAAATGATGCAAGATACCAAAAATTTACTGCGAAGAGATTCAGAGGCAATATCTTTGTTTAATGAAGTCCATCGTCCCACAGTCAGTGGCAGATATTTTAATGAACCCCAAGGTTTAGCCAAAATTTATCCTGCGGTTTAGGTTTACAACAGTTAGGACAGTTAGAACAATTTTGAGCGATCGATAATTGATTTTCTGGAGTCTCTATGCCCTATTTTTTTCTTAATAAGTAGATTTTTTCCCAACCATTGGGTTTAACAACAAGATTAATCAAAACAATGGGACGCAAACAAACTTACGTCCCACTTTAAGTACTATTTAAATAGTTGCGATTTTAGTTAGCTAATTAACGATCGCTTTTTCTTCTTCTTGAGCTGCTTCTACTACAGTCTTGTTTTTAATCTCTTCTTTGTTTGTCATTAGCTTGATAATCGAAGCTTTTTCTAATAAACCCAGAACCATACCTAAATCATTAACCACGACTAGCTCGTTCGGTTTTACTGTTTCAAACATTTTTGCTGCTTCGAGTAACGAAGTATTGGCAGCAATCTGATCTGCTTCGGGGACGGGTTGAACTAGTTCGGTTAAATAAACGTCATTCCAGTCGGAGGTATGAATTTGCTTCAGATCTTCGGTAGTTATAGAACCAAGTAGCTGTCTGTCTTCATCGACAACCAAGAACTTTTTCCAACGCTCTTTACCAATTACGTAGTTGTTAACGAACTCGCGGATTGAAAGGTTACTGTTGACAATTGGGCTATCAGGAATGACTGCATCTTCAGCCGTATATTGACTTAACTTATCCTGTACCGTTGCTGATTGAGCTGCAAAACCAGCGTTCTGTAAAAGGAATGTACCGATTAATAGCGTCCAGATACTTCCAGGACCAATGTTAAAGAGAGAAAATATACCCAGAGAGATCGCAATCCAGCCGATTACCTGACCGACTCGACCCGCAATGATTACGCCTTTATTGGGATTTCCCGTGATTTTCCAGACAATTGCTTTGAGAACGTTACCACCATCAAGGGGCAAGCCAGGAATCATGTTAAAGGCTGCCAATACTAAATTGATATAGGCTACCAAACCGATAATTGCCTGCATGGGTAGGCTCAAAGGTACGTTCGAAGCAACAAGAGTAAATGCGCCGAAAAGCAGAAGGCTAACTAGTGGTCCTGCGATCGCGACTGTAAAAGCCTGTAGTGGAGTTTCTGATTCTTTCTCTAAGGTAGCCAAACCACCAAAAATAAAGAGAGTAATCGATTTAACGGGAATGCCTTGAGCGATCGCCACAAAGCTATGTCCAAGTTCGTGAGCTAGCACGGAAGAGAAGAGCAGTAAAGCCGTAACCAAACCGAGTAGCCAAGGTGTTACCCCTGTTAGTGAAGGAAATTCCGTTAAACCCTGACCATAAGTCCAGGTAACTAGAGCTAATACAAAAAACCAAGAGGGATTAATAAAAATATAGATAATTCCCTTTAATAACAGCGGAATCTTATTTCGTAATCTAGATAGGAGCGTGCCATGAACGG
>JBCBEA010000135.1:0-8616 GCA_038529195.1 Cyanobacteria bacterium J06600_6 | reverse complement strand
CTGAGCTGCAATTATAGTAAAAAGCTTAAAAATTTTTAGATGAAGTGTCATCGTAGTAAGCTAATTAAGCTGTAGCTATCAGATCTGATAGAGATTAGAATAGCGCTCAGCAAATAGTCTGGTTTGAGCGATCGCTAAAAGTAGACAAACTGATTTGAGAAGTAGGAACATAAGTTCTTGACTTATATGTAATTTTAATTTGAACTGCGCTTGGTTAGGCTTGGCAAAGCTGAAAAATATATGAATAATCTTTGGTCAGATTTAGGTGTCAAAATACCACAGCTGATGACTTTAGGGATGTTGGGGATTGTCGCCAATAGCTGGCAACCAGCTTATGGAACTACAGAGCAAGCTTTAAATTTCGCTCAAGCTAATGAATTACCTTCAGAAGAAAATGCTAACTTCGTAGCTCAAGTTCCCCTACCAGAGCGAAGGCGAGATCCTGTAATTACGCCTTTACCCCCAGTAGAAGAGTTTTTAGATTCTTTCCCGAATGATTCTCAAGATTTAGAAACGCCTGAAACGGAGGTGGAGTTTGAAATTAAGCAGTTTAAGTTAGAAGGAAATACTGTTTTAGACCCAGCAAAGGTTGCAGCTGTTTTCGACAAGTATCGTCTTCGTCCAATCAGCTTTGCGGATTTATTAGAGCTAGAGGCGAAACTAACCAAGCTTTATACCAGCCAAGGATATGTTAACTCAGGGGTAATAGTCCCAATTCAAGACATCCAAGCAGGCGTACTTACTTTACAGGCAGTCGAGGGAACAATTGACACGGTAAAAGTTGAGGTGAATGGGCGTTTAGCAGAAAGTTATATTCGTTCTCGACTATTGAGGGGCGTGGGACAGCCTTTAAATATTGCCGAATTGCAGTCGGCTCTGCAGTTACTACAGCTCGATCCGCTGATTGAAAATCTAAATGCCGAACTGTCCGTGGGTGGCAGTCGCGATCGCTGGAATTTGGATGTTGCCGTAAATCAGGGTGATGAGTTGGAGCCAGTGCTGTTTACGAACAATAGTCGCACACCAAGCGTCGGCAGTTTCCAGCGCGGTTTCGAGTTAAACCATAATAACTTTACTGGTTTTGGCGATCGCCTTAGCTTTGTCTATAAGAATACGGACGGTAGTAACGATTATGACACTAGCTATTCTGTCCCAGTGAACTCTCTGGACGGCACGTTAGGAGTGCGCTATCGCCAGGTTGATAGCGAAATTATTGAAGGGAATTTTGAGGCAGCAGATATTGACTCGAAAACTGATGAACTAGAGTTTACTTTTCGACAGCCCATCTTGCTCAAAGCTGACGGCGAATCGACTCAAGAATTAGCCTTGGGACTAGAATTATCTCGCCAAACCAATGAGGTTACCGTCCTAAATCAACCCTTCCCAGATTTGTCTCCTGGGGCAGATGAAGATGGCGAAACCAAGATTTCAGCCATTCGTTTTTTTCAAGACTGGACAAAAAGAACCCGTAAACAGGTATTTGCAGCGCGATCGCAGCTAAGTGCAGGAGTAGATTTTCTGGATGCTACGGTTAATGAAGGGCGACCTGATGGTAAATTTGTGTCCTGGCGAGGACAGGTACAGTGGCTCAGGCAGCTAAAATCAAGTTCTAACATTAACCTGCTATTACGCTCAGATATCCAGCTTTCCACTGATGACCTGGTTCCCTTAGAAAGATTTAGTTTAGGGGGAATTGATAGCGTTCGGGGCTATCGTCAAGACGCTTTGCTAGGAGATAGTGGGGTATTAGCCTCCGCTGAGGTCAGAGTTCCCTTCTACCGCTGGAGCGATAATCAGAGCAGCATTTCCGCCGTTCCTTTTGTGGATTTTGGCACAACCTGGAGCAATAGAGATGAGGAGCGTCAAGAGGAAGATACTGTCGTTTCCGTGGGATTGGGGCTGCGATTAGACATTTTAGACACTCTCAATGCTCGTTTAGATTACGGCATCCCCTTAGTTGAGGTAGAAGATAACGATGACACTCTTCAAGAGCAAGGGATTTACTTTTCTCTCGAATTTTTACCATTCTAATTTTGGTTGAGTTTTTCTCTAATAAAATTGCCAATCAATTTGGCGAGCAGCCAGAGGATTTGCTACGCAAACGCTAATTTCAGTACTACTAGGGCATCAATCATCATGGACAACAAATCGATGTTATGGGGCAGACAGCTAAAAAAAACTCTTTTTCGGGGTCGTCAAACTGCCGTAAGCCTAATCCTGCTGGGGGGAATCGGTCTGACTCTGGCTATTACCCTCCCCGCCCATTCTCAGAATACTCGTTCCCCAGTTAAGCTAACTCAGCAAGGAAGAAACTATTATGCAGCAGGTCAGCTCGACCAAGCAATTGAAACCTGGCAACAGGCAGCAGCAGCCTATGAGGAAATAGATGACGATGCGGGGAGTCGGGAAAGCTATTTAAATACAGCAACGGCACAGCAGGCTTTAGGGCTTTACAATCGCTCCTGCGATAGCTTACTGTCCGCTTTTGATTTGGCAGATCGGATTAGCTGTAGTCAAATTATTGAAGATGCCCAGATCATCGAATCCCAGCTAGAGCAAAATGCGCCCCTCGACCAGGAAGCTCAATCAAAATTGCTGCCAGGCATAGCAGCGATTGAAGCACAACCAAATAAACTTGATAAAGTTCAGGGACTATTACGCTTTGGCGACTATCTGCGTGCCAGTGGCTATCCCCGCGCTGCCAACCAAGCCTTAGAATTAGGTTTACTAAGCACTCAGGAGTTGGGAGATGCTCCTCAACAAACCGCAGCCCTTCTCAGTTTGGGTAATGCTCAACGAGCGATCGCTACTCAACAGCAAAATAAGTTTTCGGCTCAAACTACCGTCTTAGATGTGGTGGCAAATTCTGATGGTAGCGTTGAATCAGCCTTAGCAACCTATCAACCAGCCCTTAACTACTATCAGCAGGCAGCCAAAACTACTCCTGGACAACTAGATAGTACTAAAGCTCAACTAAATCGCCTGAGCCTGCTACTGGATATTCAAGAATTTTGGCAGGGAGCCATTGAAGAATTTAACAGTAATCTTGATTTCTTAGAAATTGGCGATCGCGATTTCCTTCAGGAGATTAGCGACGGTTCGGTAACTCTTCAGCAGAACTTAGAGCTTCAGCTGCAGGAGCAAATTACTCAGGCGATCGCTAAAATCGAACCAGAAGTTAAGGCACTTCCAGCTAATCGAGGTGGAATCTACGGCAAAATCAACCTGGCTCAAAGTCTGATGCGAAACGGTCAGCGCGATCGCGATACGGCACAAATTCTGGCGACGGCGATCGAACAGGCTCAAAGTATTGGCAACCAAACGGCAGAAGCGGAAGCCATGGGCTATCTAGGTTCTCTTTATCAGCAGCAGCAACAGTATCCAGAAGCTCAGCGACTCACAGCCAGTTCGCTTCAGCTAGCGACCACTGCCGAACACCCGGAAATTGCCTATCGTTGGAATGCTCAACTGGGAGAGATTCTGGCTGCCCAAGGAAAACGAGAACGAGCTTTGTCTGCTTATGCAACCTCGTTTAATACCATTAGAAGTCTGCGTAGTGATTTGGCGACAACTCCTGTCGAACCAATTTTTCGCGAGTATGTTAGTCTGCTGCTCCAGTCAGAACCCACTGCTGACCAGCTAGCTCAAGCTAGAGACGTATTAGAATCATTGCAGATTGCGACCCTTGATAACTTCTTTCGCGATCCCTGTTCTGAAGTATCCGAAGAACCTGTCGCGATCGATGATGTTGATTCAGAAGCTGCGGTAATCTACCCTATTTTGTTGGAAGATCGTTTAGAAGTGATCTTGACTTTGCCTGGTCAACCTCTGCGTCGCTATACGACCCCCAATCTGACTCAAGAAAAAGTTAGAAATACCGTTCAAAAACTGCGCCGTAGTGCCCTGACGAATCCTGGTTTTGCTGAGGAAATACGAGGGGTGCGGGGTAATCCCCAGGCAGCTCAAACAATTGAAAAGCTCCAGTTCTCTTTGGAAAAATCTCTGCAGGATAATATCTTGCCCCCAGCCTCAGAACTGTATAATTGGTTAGTTAAGCCAGCCGAAGCAGAAATCCAGGCGAATAAAGTCAAGACTTTAGTATTTGTTCTTGATGGTTCGCTCAGAAACGTACCAATGTCTTTGCTATATGATCAAGACCAACAGCAGTACCTAATTGAAAAAGACTATGATATTGCTCTCAGCTCGGGCTTACAGCTAACCTCGCCCCAACCATTGAAACGCCAGCCCATCAAAGTTCTGGCAGCGGGAGTTACTAGTGACTTTCCCGCCTATCGTTTTCCACCCATCCCCAAAGTAGAAGATGAGCTAAATACAATTAAGTCAATTTTTGACCGCTCAGAAATTCTGCTTAACCAAGAGTTCACCGAAGCTAGCCTGGGACAAAAACTTCAGGAATCAGATTTTCCCGTCGTTCATCTGGCAACTCATGGACAGTTTGGCTCGACTGCCGACCGTACCTTTATTCTGAGCGGTGCGGAAGAGGGTAACCCCTTGATTAACGTTAATCAGTTTGATAGCCTACTGCGGGCGGGCAACCTCAAACGCTCTCAGCCAATCGAACTACTCGTGCTTAGTGCCTGTAACACTGCTCAGGGAGACAGTGATGCCATTCTTGGTCTGGCTGGGGTCGCGGTTAGAGCGGGGGCTCGGAGTACGATCGCAACTCTTTGGAGTGCGGATGATGAGGCTACTGCCAATTTGATGGGCAAGTTTTATACGAACCTGTCCCAAAATACGGAAATTAGTAAAGCAAAAGCCTTACGTCAGGCACAGCTGGAACTATTGGCGGAATCAGACTCTCAATACCGCCACCCTTTTTACTGGGCTCCATTTGTTTTGGTTGGTAATTGGCTTTAAGAGGTAAAGGGTAAAAAGTAAGAGGTAAGTCAGAAAACGTAGAGTCAGAAAGTTAGGCGGATAAATTGCTCAAACAAATTTTTATCTGCCTACGAACATCTGAATAGTGGATGAGCGATCGCCTATCTGATTATTTTTGATAAGCATATTACAATGACCCAAAGAGATTTGGTGTGTTTAAGGAGATTAACTTATGGCGGTTCAGCTTCAGCAAGCAGTTACGGTGGGCAAGTATTTGGTTACCCAGCGTTTATTAGGACGCAAGCGCTTTCCCTTAGTTTTGATGTTAGAGCCTCTATTTCGCTGTAATTTAGCCTGTTCTGGCTGTGGAAAAATTCAGCATCCTACGGAAATACTCAAGCAAAATCTTACTCCCGAGCAGTGCTTTGCTGCCGTAGAGGAATGCGGAGCACCAGTGGTTTCTATTCCTGGGGGCGAGCCTTTGCTCCATCCCCAAATCGACCAAATTGTCGAGGGATTGATTCAGCGTAAAAAGTTTATCTATCTTTGCACAAACGGAATTTTACTTGAAAAAAGCCTGAGCAAGTTTAAACCTTCTCCCTACCTAACTTTTAGCGTTCACCTTGATGGTTTACGGGAGCAGCACGATAAATGTGTCGATCGCCAAGGAGTTTTTGATAAAGCGATCGCCGCGATTAAAGCAGCCAAGCAGCAGGGTTTTCGCGTAACGACTAATACAACGGTATTTGAGGGAGCGAATCCTCAAGAGATGCAGGAATTCTTTGATTTCCTGGATACTCTAAATCTCGATGGCATGATGGTTTCTCCTGGCTATGGCTACGAAAAAGCTCCAGATCAGGATAATTTCTTACAGCGAGAGCAAACTAAAGCGTTATTTAGAGAGATTCTTGCTCCCTGGAAATCAGGGCAGAAAAAATGGAATTTCAACCATAACCCTCTCTTTCTTGAGTTTTTGATGGGGGACAAAAATTTTGACTGTACTCCCTGGGGTAGCCCTAGCTATAGCGTCTTAGGTTGGCAAAAACCCTGCTACCTTTTAGATGAAGGGCACTATGGTAGCTACAAGGAGCTAATCCAAAAAACTCAGTGGAGCAACTACGGCAAAGCTAGTGGAAATCCCCAATGCCAAGACTGTATGGTGCATTGTGGTTACGAACCTAGCGCAGCTAGCGCAGCGATGCAGCCCGAGAATATGGGTAAAGCGATCGGCGCTCTGTTTGGTTAACTTTGGCTAGATCTATAATTCGGTGGGCATTATCTAGATATTTTGCAAGATTACTTTGCAAGATTACAATTTACTCGATTGCTCACCCTACCCACGAAACACTACTGACTGTTGACTGTTGACTGTTGACTGATAATTGCTCCTGCCGAGTTAAGTGCAATTTCAATATTTTTGATAATTTGTTTCGTCTGAATGTAAGGATCGCCTAAACCAACAATCTTTCCTTGTTCATCGGTGGCAGTCGTGCCAGAAACATGAATGCAATCGCTAATTTTAACGGCTCTAGAATACCAGACTACATCTTCCCAAGAAGACTTTGAACTAGTTATTGATTCGTTTCACGTTGCAAAAGTATTAAATGTTTAAAACATTTTTGATGATTAGCTAAACTTTTCTCCTTTTAGCACCAAAATTCATAATCCCATTAATTTACTTATGGCGATCGCTTAACTTAATCTTCAGCAGCAAATTAAACGTAGTTGGTGATAGAACACTTTAAACTTAAAATATTAGTTCTGTTCCACTTTCTCGCCCTTTTCTAAGATGAACAAACCCAGCAAAAAATACAACATCGTTACCTTTGGCTGCCAGATGAATAAGGCTGATTCCGAGCGGATGGCTGGTGTCTTGGAAAATATGGGTTTTGAGGCTGCCGAAGATCCTTTCCTAGCGGATTTGGTTCTCTATAATACCTGTACGATTCGCGATAATGCTGAACAAAAAGTCTACTCTTACCTCGGCAGACAGGCTAAACGCAAGCATCAGCAGCCAGATCTAACCCTGATTGTGGCAGGCTGCGTCGCCCAACAGGAAGGAGAGAAGCTTTTACGCCGTGTTCCCGAACTAGATCTGGTTATGGGACCCCAACACGCTAATCGGCTAGAAGATTTATTAGAGCAGGTGTTTAATGGCAATCAGGTAGTTGCGACTGAGCCGATTCACATCATTGAAGACATTACCAAACCCCGTCGTGATAGTGAGGTTACCGCTTGGGTCAATATCATTTATGGTTGCAATGAACGCTGTAGCTATTGCGTTGTGCCTAATGTGCGCGGTGTCGAACAGTCTCGTACTCCCGAGGCAATCAAAGCAGAAATGACGGAGTTAGGCAGGCAGGGATATAAAGAAATTACTCTTTTGGGTCAGAATATCGATGCCTATGGACGAGATTTACCAGGTAGTACCCCCGAAGGCAGACATAAACATACTCTAACCGACCTCCTGTATTATGTTCACGATACTCCTGGAATCGATCGCCTAAGATTTTCGACTAGTCATCCCCGCTACTTTACTGAAAGACTGATCAAAGCCTGTAGCGAATTGCCTAAAGTCTGCGAACATTTTCATATTCCTTTTCAGTCAGGAAACAACGAGATTCTTAAAGCCATGAAACGTGGCTATACCCACGAGAAATATCGCCGTATCATCAAAACAATTCGGGAATATATGCCCGAGGCTTCTATTACCGCCGATGCGATCGCTGGTTTTCCTGGTGAGACAGAAGCTCAATTTCAAGACACTTTAGATTTAATTGAAGATTTGCAGTTTGATTTAGTCAACACGGCTGCCTATTCTCCCCGACCTAATACTCCTGCTGCTGTATGGTCAGATCAGCTTAGTGAAGAAGAAAAATATGATCGCCTCCAGCGTTTGAATCGTTTAGTGTCCGTAACGGCGGAAGCTTGTTCGCGTCGTTATCTGGGACAAGAGGTAGAAGTCTTAGTCGAAGCTCAAAACACCAAAATTCCCACGCAAGTATTAGGTCGAACCCGTACCAATCGCCTGACTTTTATGACTGGTAATATTGAAGAACTAAAAGGCAAAACAGTAAAGGTAAAAATTAACTCCCATCAGGCATTTAATATTACGGGAGAATTAATAGACATAATCAATTAAAGTTGATTCAAATATGGCGATCACTCTATAAAGTAAGAGGTAGGAGATAATCGAGGAATTTAGATTAGCTTTTTACAACCTGATAGCAGAAGAATTTGAATTAGCCTATTACAAGTTGCTGGCAGGAGAATATGACTCATCCGAGTTCGAGCAATGGATCTATAACAGTAAAGAGCTAGAAATAAGATTAAACGCCGAACATTATCTAGCAATTATTGCCATAGACTTCTCAAAGCCGGCTTCGCTATCCAAAGCCGAACAGATACTTAGGCAGTATATCGATCTTGGTAAACATTACGAGCGGTATATCAGCGTAGTTCTTCAGCAGATTATCGAGAGATCGCCTGACGTCCACATCTATATAGAGCAATGCTATCAACTTTATTGTCATGGCTTTACTTTTTTGAGCGATCTAGCTCTTGACTATGGATTGAAAATTAGAGTTCCACCGCCAAATTACAGTGCCGAAAATTGGTACGAACTTACCCCTGCAGAGCAAATTGAGTTAATCGAGAGTTTTTATTCTGACGTTGCCGAATCAGCCCAGAGAGTTCTGGATTGGTTTAGCGATCGTTGAATGATCACAAATAGTCACAATTGGGAACTCTACTATTAGTCAAGTATTAAAAATAGCT
>JBCBEA010000134.1:0-8633 GCA_038529195.1 Cyanobacteria bacterium J06600_6 | reverse complement strand
ATTCTATATCTGGAAAACTATCCAAAATTTTCATTAAATAGTTGGAGCCAGTTCTTCTACAAGCAATTAAAGCAAAAATTTTCGCGTTCATACAGTGGCAAAATTAGATATATACGGGCTATTGCTGGAAGGAATAGTCGATTTTACTCATCCAAATCTTAAAAATACTCTCGACCATGCTTGTAGGCGAGCACTTTAAACTATTAAAATCATTGTTTCCTAGCTAAAAATAACACTGAGGTAGTAATTTCGCCATTAGTATAATTACGGAAAGTCAATAATTTTGCGTACGTAATATTTGCCAGTCATCATCAGATCTAAGCAAGTTATTGAAAATGCTTCGGTAAATACCGAAAAAGAGCTTCTCGGATATTTTCTAAGAGTTGTTTTCAACCGAATGTAATACTTGATTGACTGCCTGCTCGATCGCCTGAGTAGAATGCTTAGAAATCAAATATTACAAGGGTGCATTGGTATATAAGGGATGAGACCGATATATGACTCAAGAAATAAGGTGTGACATCATCAATATAGCCAGTCACATCAACGCGATCGCTTGTACTAAAACTTCAGGATTAGGATTGTTGCCCAGCAGCGTAACCCTAATTTCAGGATGAGTTTGCCATACCAAAGGCATTACTGTTGCACACAGCCAAACAACGGCAACGTTATCTACCGCCTATTGTGCTATTTTCAGTTCTTGCGTCTGGATTTCGATCCAGGCTGACTTAGTGCAGTGTTCTGGGTTAAAGGTTTTCGCTCTTTTGAGACGCAGATAGTGGAGGTTGATCGTATGGCACAAGCCTTTAAAGATTTTGAACAGTTCAAATAAGCGACGAGTACTTTTGCTTAAAAACGATAGTCAAACAACTTGATATCTTCAGAAAACTGTTCTGTTACTATTTTTATATCATCTTCAGATTTATAATAATCTCGATAACTATTAAATTCTCTTTTTCTAGCATTATGCTTTAATTTGCCCATATTAGTAGGCTGCACTTGAAGCTTTTGGCAGACGTAATCAAAATCTTCCTGTATGGACTCTTGTCTAATCACAAAGTCTACTATTACTTTTCCTGTTTCATCAGTAATATATTTAATCTGGGATAGCTCAGATTTAAAACACTCACTACGAATGAATTGAGAAAAGCTGCTAGCTTTAATTGCTTCTTGACAAATTGGAAAGCTAAATTGACCCTTGCGGCACCAATTATATAATGAAACCACTCTATCCCATGGATTTCTAACTATTGAAAATGTAAAGTAATTATCCCAGGTATTGTCTCCTGTTAATTCTTTGATATCTTTCGCACATGAATGTTTGTGCAAATTGAATTTTTTTCTATAGGAAGGTTGTACTTGCTCCCCAAATTTTGTACATCCCAGAACTAGATCCTGATAATTCAGATATTGGTCTAGATATCTTGTTATACTTGTTCCTGCTGTTTTTTGTATATGGACAAAAACAAAATTTCTTGAATGAGATATTATCATTTGTATTTGCAAACAAAACTATTTGTCTAATTTATGTTTATCTGAATCGCATTTAATTCACGGAGTATATACGAACAAGATTTTTTAAACTTCTGTTTAAAACAATGCCTTATATTTTTATTGCAGAACCAAATATAAGCGCTTAAATAATATCCTCCAATCGTGAATAATACCTGAGTAAAATTACGTATAGATTCAATATTTTGCGTGAGCGTAAAACTGCATTGTTCGATATAAACACGCTGAGAAACTGATTCTCTTTTGAGGGCATTAATAATGCCACTACTGTTTTATCTTTCAACTTTCATAGCTGAGAGCTTTGGCAGAAATAGACTTATCGTTTGCTCGACCGCCTGGGGACTATAGGGAGCGATCGCCTGAGCAGAATTTTTGGAAATCAAGTTCCACAAAGGTGCGTTGGTATATAAACGAATAATTTGTCGGGCAAATTCAGCTGCCTCGTTGGCTTCTAAGATGTGTCGTTCGGGAATGAGATTCATCCCCTCTGTACCGATATTGGTGGAGACGACAGGTAAGCCATATTCTAAACTCTGACCGATTTTACCCTTCATTCCTGCTCCATATCTCAGAGGCGACACAGATAGCTTGTGACTAAGGAAATAAGGACTTACATCATCAATATAGCCCGTCACATCAACGCGATCGCTCGCTAAAACCAGCACTTCAGGACTAGGATTATTGCCCAGGAGCGTAACCTTAATTTCAGGATGGCTTTGCCAGACCAAAGGCATTACCTCTTCGCACAGCCAAATTACCGCATCGACATTGGGCAAATGATTGTAGCTGCCGATAAACAAGATCCCTGCGCGAGACTCAAAATCAGGAATATCACCTTCATAAGGAGTGTGAACATTGGGAATAACAGCAACATTATCTACCGCCTGGTGTGACAAAATTTCTTGCTCAATCGCGGTTACGGTAATGGTTAGATCCGCCTGGTGTGCCATTTTCAGTTCTTGCGCCTGCATTTCAATCCAGGCTGACTTAGTACAGTGTTCTGGATTGAGGGCTCTGGCTCTTTTGAGTCGCAGATAGTGGAGATCGATAGTGTCGTAAATCAGTTTGATTTCAGGCTTCTTGTCAACTATTGGCGCGTATTTCTGATTTAGTTCGGGGCGACAAATCCAAGCCAGGTCGATTAAATCTAAACGGGATTCAATCTGCTCCTCGATCGCTGTTCCGTAACCATCCTGAGTATACAGAACTTCAATCTGCAAATCCTGCAGCACTGAAGCATAAGGTTCTTCCCGTACTCCGTTGTCCGCAGCAAAAATCACGTGATAGCCTAAGCCTTTAAAGATTTTGAGCAGTTCAAATAAGCGACGAGAACCAGATTCGCGATCGTAGCTAGGCATATAGCTATCAACTACCAAGATTGTCCTGTTACCGAAATACTTTCTCGCTGCCAGCAGGACATTTTTATTACCTTCATTGGCTAAATAATCTTTCTGTAGCTGTGCTTGCCACTTTTGCTTGAATTTAATTGCGTTGACCGCCTGATACTTTTTCGTTCCGCTGGTCACAGATGTTCCTGAACTAATACCCTCATAGTGAATCACCACCGATTTGGGCTGATACATCACCTTCATGCCTAGCTGATGGCGAATCGCAAAACAAAGATCGGTGTCTTCATAGTAGGCGGGGGCAAAATTCCTTTCAAAACCGTTGAGCTGCTCAAAAACCGCTTTTCTCACCATCAGACTAGCGCCAGAACAGTAGTCTACTGGGCGCAAATAGTTATATTCAGGGGCATAGGGATTTTCCTGCCTGCCATAATTCCAGCCCGAAGCATCCTGCCAAATAATTCCTCCCGCTTCCTGAAGGCTTCCCTGGGGATAGATTAATTTAGAACCAACCGCGCCAACCGTCTCATCTGCATCGAGCACTTCCACCAGGCTAGCAATACAGTTAGGCTTGATTTCCGTATCGTTATTGAGGAAATAAATATACTGACCTTTAGCTGCTGCAGCACCTGCGTTACAGGAATAAATAAAGCCTTGATTGGTTTTCTGGTTAATCAAATTAACTGCAGTCAGAGGAGATATCACTTCATCTGTTTGATCCGTTGAACAGTCATTTACCAAAATAATTTCTACAGGGAGAGACTTATCGAGGTTAACGGCGATCGCTTTGAGACATTTGAGAGTGTAGTCTAGCTGATTGTAAACAGGAATAATAATCGAAACTGTTGGGCGATCGCTGTGGGGTAAAATCGATTCTAGTTCTGCCACAAACTCGCCATAATCTACCCCAGAGAGACTAGGCATTACTTCAGAGCTAGCTAAAGAAGAGACAAGATTATGATCGTGATGCTGATAAATACGAGCTAAAACTTCGCTATTTCTGGGCTGGGCTTGAAGTGCCATCTGATAAGTGACGATCGCCTGATCGGTTTTACCCGACTCCGCTAGAATATCCCCTAGCTTCAGATAGAGGGCGATATTACGATTATCAATTGCCAAAGCCTGATGATAAGCCTCGGTATTATAAGGATTTTGTCCAATTGCCAGCACAAAATGCTCTAACGCCTGCTGACGATCCTGCTGGCTACGACGATAGAAAGCATCTCCTAAACGCTGCTGCACTTCGGGTAGATCTGGCTGAAGCTTGACCGCTTGCTGATAATAAGCGATCGCTGCCGACCATTGACCCAGCTTGCCATAGGCTTCCGCAAGATTATAGTAGGACCAGATAAAATCTGGCTTGAGCTTAATTGCCTGTTGATACATGGGAATGGCATCTGACCACTGATTCAGCTGGATCAGGGCATAGCCCAAATTATTATAGGACCAGGAAAAATCAGGCTGAACTGCGATCGCCTGACGATATGCCTGAACTGCCCCTGACCAATTCTGCTGCTGGCTTAAGACTTCTCCTAATTCGTGACAGGCTTTGCCATGATTTGAGTCAGCCTGAACTGCTTTTTGATAGCAGAGAGCAGCTTTTGACCATAGCTGTTTTGCCTGATAAACACTGCCCAAGCCAAAATATAGTTCGGGATGATGCTGCTGTTTCAAACCAGAGAGATAGCACGAAATCGCTGCATCTGCCTGATTAAGCTGAACTAATAGCTCGCTCATCGCCAAGTAGGCTGCAACTAGCTGTGGATCTTGCTTAATTGCCTGACGGTAATAGGAAATCGCTGCTTCATAATTACCTTGGCTGACAAAATTTTGACCCATCTCCAAATAATTTGGAGAATCATTAACTGCTGTGGCGATCGCAATCGGATTCGTCCCTGACTTGGCTAAAGTTGGAGTTGGTACCGATACAGGGAAGGCGGGTTTGGGTTTTTGCGGGATGCTCTTATCAATGGTGGGGGTTGGTAAAGATTCTAAGACAGTTGTCTCAACTGAATCAGACCGATCATCATGGCGATCGCTAGTGAGCCGCAGAATTAAACGACAATACTTGGCAGCGTCAGCCCAAAGACCCAGTTTTTCGCAGAGCTTAATAATTTCTCGATAAGTCTCAACCCTTTGGGGTCTGAGTTTAGCAGCGGTTAAATACTGCTGTAGAGCAGCTTCTAGTTCACCTCGATTGTGTAGGTTATCTCCCTGCTGGAGATGATTATCAAGGGCTAGATTTGCTGATGCAGTCGCCTCCGTAGATTGAGGCTGCACGACATCATGATCGCCTGGCTGGTGTAATTTATTGACTCGTTCTAAAAGCCCTTTTACCGCCGTGAAGTTTGGATTGATTGCCAGCGCCTGTTGGTAATGTTTCGTTGCTAGGGAATATTCCTGCTGTTGAGCATACAGACTGCCCAGGTTGGCATATACTTCTGCAAAATCAGGCTGAAGCTGAATCGCCTCTCGATAATAGCCGAGCGCCTCTTTTACTTTATTTGTTTTCTGTAAAGCGTCTCCCATCAGCTTGTGAGCCAGGGGCAACTTTTGATTTAAAGCAAGAGCCTGAGCGCAGGCGTGAATCGTTTCCTGCCACTGTCGAGACTGCCAGTATTCTTGTGCCTGTTCTAAGCACGCTTGAGCCTGATCTACTTGAAGCATTTTATATCTGGTGAGGATAAACTAAAATAGTTAAATTAATCGGTCTAACTAACCGCAGAATTTAACATCCAATTAGATTATTGACCAGTATTTGTTGATCGCTCTTTTGTTAAAAAGGAGTGATGTTGCCGATCTGGTTAGTAGTTCGTGGTTTTTAGCTATCTACCCATATGCTTTAGCGTAGTAATCCTGGTATTCTTCACTTAGTAAGGGTTGCCACCAGTCGCGATTAGCAAGATACCATTCGACGGTGCGACGTAAACCAGCCTCGACGGTAGATTGGGGAGTCCAGCCCAGCTCTCTCTCAATTTTACTCGCGTCGATCGCATAACGGCGATCGTGCCCAGCTCGATCTTTAACAAAGGTGATTAGCTGTTTGGATGGGTTGACGGGCAGATCTGGGGCAAGTTCATCCATCAATTCGCACAGCTGCTCAACTAAATCTAGATTTTTGACCTCATTGTTACCGCCAATATTGTAAGTTTCTCCAGGCGTACCGCCATTAATCACTGTATCCAAAGCACGGCAGTGATCTTCTACGTAGAGCCAGTCGCGAATATTCTGCCCGTCTCCATATACAGGTAAAGGTTTTCCTAACAGGATGTTGATACACATCAAAGGAATTAGCTTTTCAGGAAAATGATATGGACCATAATTATTGGAACAGTTGGTAATCATGGTGGGCATGCCATAAGTATGGAAATAAGCCCTCGCCAAATGGTCGCTGCCTGCTTTAGAGGCGGAGTATGGGCTGTTGGGAGTATAAGGAGTAGTTTCGGTAAAGGCAGGATCTGCTGCTGCCAAGCTGCCATAAACCTCGTCTGTAGATACGTGCAGAAAACGCTCGCTTTGGGGCTGACCTCTTTCATTCCAGCGTTGGCGAAATGCTTCTAAGAGAGTAAAAGTACCAACTACATTGGTCTGCACAAATGCCCCTGGTCCTAAAATCGAGCGATCAACGTGGGACTCGGCAGCTAGGTGGGCGACGGTATCAATATCTTCTACTGCCAAAAGCTTGTCAATTAAGGTGCGATCGCAGATATCTCCCTCAACAAATTTAAACTGAGGATTGGATTCTAAGCCAGCTAGAGTCGCCTGGTTGCCCGCATAGGTCAAAGCGTCCAAGACAATAACGCGATCTTGAGGATAGCTTTTACACCAGTGATAGACAAAATTAGAGCCAATGAAACCAGCTCCGCCTGTAATTAAGATATGGCGGGGTTTTCTATTACTGTCCTGCTGCATAAATTTCACCTTTAATATCGTCAAGACGTACCAAGGTTGGTTATGGCACATCCCCACAAATTGTTTGTTATGTTAATTCAATCTGAGAGTCGTCACCAATCATAAACCTTAATGCCTTGGGTCGCTTAGGAGCAACCTTGAGGTGCGCTCTTTCGCCGATCAAACTATCGACAATACGAGAACTAATTCCTTCGATCGTTGCACCCTGAAGCACGACGCTATGTTCGAGATCGATATCAATCAATGTGGTATTGTCCGCAATACTGCTATAAGGACCAATAAAACAGTTATGAATTCTGCAGTTTTTGCCGATGGTAACGGGACCGCGAATCATTGAATTTTTAACTTCAGAATCTTTACCGACATGGACTCGCCCGCTAATTTTGCTTTCACCGTCAATTGTCCCTTCGTGGGTCGATTCTAAACAGGTATCGAGAATAATTTGATTAGCTGCCAGGAGATCGTCTTTTTTCCCTGTATCCAGCCACCATCCTTCTAGTTTGAAAGATGCTACTCCCTGCTGCTGGTCGATTAAATACTGAATTGCATCAGTGATTTCCAATTCCCCTCTAGGAGAAGGCTGAATATTTGCGATCGCCTGATGAATTTCCGCAGAAAATAAATACACTCCCACCAATGCCAAATTTGAGGGGGGATTTTGAGGTTTTTCAATCAGTTCTAAAACTTTTCCCGTCTCATCAACTCTGGCCACCCCAAAGGCGCTGGGGTTTTCTACTTCACAAAGTAAGGTGAGAGCATCTAAACCCTGAGATTTAAAGCGATCGATAAACAAATCTAGTTCGCTTTGAACTAAATTGTCTCCTAAATACATAACAAAAGGAGAATTGCCTAAAAAGGACTGGGCAACTTTAACCGCGTGGGCTAAACCTAAAGGTTCGTCCTGAAGAATATAGGTGATTTTAGCTCCAAAGCGATCGCCATTGCCCGTTTTTGACTTTACTTCCGCTCCTGTTTCGGGACTAATAATAATCCCAATCTCGGTGATTCCTGCAGCAACAATGGATTCGATACCGTACCAGAGAATCGGCTTATTGGCGACGGGAACTAACTGTTTTGCACCCGTATAGGTTAAGGGACGCAGTCTTGTTCCTCTTCCTCCCGATAGGATAATTGCTTTCATGGTAATTAATTATTAATCTTTAGTAATTAGTTTTCAGTAATTATTCAGGGATTTCCATTCAACTAGCATCCTATGCAGAGAATCGCGCCAGTAGGGTGGATAAACTCCAAGTGCTGCCGTAATTTTAGCCTTGGATAATACAGAATAGTTGGGACGTTGAGTCGGTGTGGGAAATTCTGCGGTTGTAATTGGCAAAACTTGCTCGATTTTGAGAGGATAGCCTAACTGTCTCGCTTCTGTAAAGGTGGCTACCGCTAGGTCATACCAGCTAGCGACACCGCTATTGGTGAAATGATAAGTTCCTTTTATTTCTGGATCTTCTAAGGATTGAGACAGTAGTTGCGAGATCGCCGTGGCAATGTCACCAGACCAGGTAGGACTACCAATTTGGTCGGCAACAACTTTTAACTCAGTTCGTTCGGCACCCAGACGCAGCATGGTTTTCACAAAGTTACCGTGACCCCGAGAACCATACACCCAGGCTGTACGCAGAATTATTGAGTGATCGCAATTCTCCCTTACTCCAATTTCTCCTAATAGTTTCGACTTGCCGTATACACCTAGTGGATCTGTCCCATCCGCTTCTAGATAGGGAGTATGATTTTGTCCGTTAAAAACATAGTCCGTCGAGATATGCAGTACTTTTGCTCCTAATTCTTGAGCAGCAATGGCGATCGCTTTTGGTGCAGCTGCGTTAATTGCCATTGCTATAGCAATGGCAA
>JBCBEA010000133.1:0-8722 GCA_038529195.1 Cyanobacteria bacterium J06600_6 | reverse complement strand
GCATTAACTTAAATCAAGATTGAAACTGAATATGAAAAAACCAAGAATCGGAAGCAAAAAATTGGATTTAGTTAAATATGGTGTTTTCCTCGCTCAATTAGGCTTATTACCATTTTTTGTAATTAATCCTGCTGTTGCTGAATTAAAAGATAATAACTTCCCAACGACAACAGAAAATTTAGTTCGAGATACTTACCTGCACTACGAGATTTCTACTTCCTCAAAAGATTTATTCCTAACCTCAAAGGGTACATCTTCGGATCAGGATACCGCTTCGGACGCGCCAGCTAAGATATGCAGCTCCAGCCTTTGTTTAGAGCAAACAGCACAGAATAGCCTTACGTCTGTGACGGCTGTAAAAGTTGATCGCACTGATCAAGGACTAGAGGTAATTCTAGTTACCCAAGGAAAACGATTAATTCCGCTGATCTTTCCTGAAGGCAACAATTTAGTAATTGATATTTTGGATGCAACCTTAGCACCCGCGATTAAAAACGGCTTTGCCAAAACCAATCCAGCCCCAGGAATCAAGCAGGTTAAGCTGGCAAAAGTAGATGAAAGCAGCGTTCGTTTAACTATTGTAGGCGAAACGAAAACGCCAAGTGCAGAAATAGTTCCCTCTCAGCCTAACTCAGTGGTGTTCAACATTGAGTCAACAAGCACCGCCCAAACTGAGGTTGAGACTTTAGAAGAAATTGAAATTATTGCTACAGACAAGGTAGAAAATAACTATTACGTTCCTAATGCCAGTACGGCAACGCGAACTGATACGCCTTTGCGAGATATTCCCCAATCAGTTCAGATAATTCCCCAACAGATAATTGCCGACCAGCAGGCGACATCTGTAGAAGAAATTGCCACCAACAGCAGTGGCGTAATATTTTCTGGTAACGATTTTGGTCGCAGTATCGGCTTGGCAATTAGAGGATTTAATAATTCTGCTATCCTCCGAGATGGCTTTCGAGTATTTAATCGCGCTGCCCAAGGAATACCAGAAACAGCCAACCTAGAACGAGTAGAGATTGTTAAAGGACCTGTTTCTGTTGTTTTCGGTGAAAGCGAACCTGGCGGACTGATCAATCTTGTTTCTAAGCAGCCTTTGTCAGAACCTTTCTATAATCTGCAGCTACAGCTAGGAAATATTAACTTTGTACGGTTTCCGGTGGATTTATCTGGTCCGATAACTAAAGCTGCCAACCTAAACTATCGGCTCAATACCTTATATCAGCGCGAAGATAGCTTTCGGGACTTCGACAATAGCTTTGAACGTTTTTTTGTGGCGCCAACCTTAGCTTGGCAAATTGCGGACAGTACTGATTTGTCATTCAACTTTGAATATACAAACGAAACAAGACCTGTTGATTATGGTACGGCGTTTGTTGATGGTCAACCTGCAGACATTCCTCGCGAAAGAGTCCTGAATAATCCTAGCGATAAAGGAGAAAGAGAATTTATTAATACTGGCTATACTTTCGAGCATCGTTTTAGCAAAGATTGGAAAATTAAAAATGCCTTTCGCTATACTTCCAATACTTTTGGTCTGGAAGATGATGATACTGTGGCTGTACCTATTTTTTTGGATGAAAACACCAATACTTTAACTCGTACTTTTGTCCAGCAAGAGCGAGACGAAAATAGCTTTACTTTATATACCAATGTAGAAGGTAATTTTGCCACAGGAAAAATTAAACATAATCTTTTATTTGGCGTAGATCTAAATCATACTCAGACTGACCTAAGTACCAGATTCGATCCCTTTCCTTTAAACGCTTCTAATCCCAATTTGTCCTTTATTGATATCTTCGATCCAGATTACGACGCATTTTCCGCCCCCGATCCTGAAGCCATTGACTTTTTTAATAATGATGACGTTACTAATAACCGCGTCGGCATTTACCTTCAAGATAAAGTCGATCTACTAGACAATCTGATTGTATTAGCAGGACTGCGTTATGACACATTCAACCAAGACATTACTAATAATTTAGACAATAGCGAGGTTTCTCAAAATAGTGATGCGTTTACTCCTCGCTTGGGCATTGTCTATCAGCCGACTGAAGCGCTCTCTCTCTATACTAGCTACAGCCAGTCTTTCAATCCGAAGCCTTTTTTATATAATCGTTCGGCGGATGGTAGTCTACTCGAACCAGAATCAGGAGAAGGGTTTGAAGTCGGAGTCAAAGCTGAAATTGTTCCCAATCGTCTCGCAGCTACTATTGCTTATTTTGATATCACAAAAGAAAATGTAGCGACTGTAGATGAATTTAATCCTTTTGTGGCTGTAGTTGTGGGAGAACAGCAGAGCCAGGGTCTAGAATTCGACTTAACTGGGGAAATTCAGCCTGGATGGAATATTATTACTAGCTATGCCTATATTGATTCGGAAATAACTGAAGATAGCAACTCTGATTTAATTGGCAGTCGTTTTCCCAATATTCCCGAACACAGTGCTAGTTTATGGACAACTTATGAAATTCAACGGGGCAATTTCAAAGGTTTCGGCATGGGTCTAGGGTTAAACTATGTCGGTCAAAGACAAGGTGGTTTGCCCAATAACTTGGAAGCAGACGGCTACCTGCTAACGAATGCCGCACTTTTTTATAATCGCCAAGATTGGCAATTGCGTCTGAACTTCAACAATCTGTTTGACGTAGACTTTACTCAAGCTGTTGATACTAGTCCTGTTCGAGGCATTTATTCTGGTAGACCCTTTATCGTCAGAGGTTCATTTGCTGTGCAGCTTTAATTAAACAACTGATGTTTAGATTAAAAGAGTTACTATAGCTGATAACTGATAGCTACGAGCACAAAGGACTTGTCCGCATATAACACCTTGTACTTCATATTTTTAAATTAGCAACGCCCAATAAATATATCCCGAGTCCTGACTACACGCAGCTAAAGCCTTTGTCCCGAAAGGGATACCGCAAGCAGATGACTCCTGACTCCCCAATTTCCCGAAGCTAGGGGCTATGAAAGTTAACTAAAACGACCATATCTCGAAAGTTTGGACTCGATTGCTGCGAAATATTCGATCAAGAACGTAGATCCTTACGCGCAGCAACTACGTCCCGAAAGAGAAATACCCCAGCGGATAACTTGTCATCAATTATCTATTTTTGCTGAGTTGGCGATGTCGTTTCCCCAACAGCACGCTGCAAGGATGCAAAGGCACGATTGTGTCCGATAATTGCCTGAACTAAGTTATTTTGTGCTTGAATTAAACGGTTTTGTGCGTCCAGCACTTCTGTCTGGGTGTTGAGGTTAGCGCGAAATCTCTTATTGGCTGCGGTTACTGCTTCTTCGGCTCTTTTTAAAGCTTTACTCGCAGTCTCGACATTTTCTAGAGCAGCAGGGACTTGATAATATGCCTGTTCTATTTCTAGTCTAATTTGTTCTGCACTGTCTCCATACTGCTGTTCGGCGATCGCAATATCGGCTTGAGCGCTTCTGGCTCTAGCTAGGGCAGCCCCACCATCCCAAAGAGTCCAGTTGAAGGCTACTCCCACGGAATAACCGTCACCAAAACCCCGCAGGGCATCATCTCCTGGTTCATCAGTATAAAGCTGGAGATAATCATAGTTGGCAAACAGGCTCACCTGGGGCTTAATTGGCGCGTAGGCAGCTCGACGGGAAGCCTGACCGCGACGACGCAGGGCTAACTGCTGTTCTAGTTCGACCCGATTTTTAAAGCCTAAAATAATTGTTTCTTCTAAAGCTAAATCCCAGTTTCCCGCTACTTTAACAACATCAGCAGCAAAGGGTGTAACCTGAGGCGAGAGGCTCAGAATTTCTGCCAGACTGCGTCGTGCAATCTGCTGTTCTGCCAGACTATTACGCAAAACCTGTCGGGCATTATCTAGCTCTACCTCAACGTTAAGTAGATCTAAACGAGTTGCCAGAGATGCTTTTAATAGTTCGTTGACAATATTTGCCCCTCGACGTCGAGACTGGACATCAGACTGGGCAATTTCTACCTCGCGATCGATTTGCTGTAAATCGTAATAGGCATTAGTAATATTTAAGATCAGCTCTTTGGTAATTCTTTGCACCTCTAGCTGACGAAAGAGTACTTCTTCCTCGGCAAGGTCGATGAAAGCTCCGCGCTGGGGAGAGTAAAGATTATATTGCAGTCCCACTGAACCGCTGACTGAGGTAGTAGCAAAGCGATCTAGTTCGTCTATCTGAGTTTGGGTGGTGGTACGAGCGATCGCAACTTCCTGTAGTCGGCTTTGCAATCCTGACTGTTGGGCAGGGTCGGTTACTTCAGGTAGCTGCGCTTCGATTTCGTCGATCAGTGATTGTTGGGCATTGAGCTGGTTCTCTAGAGAATCTCTAAAAATATTGGTCTGAATCTCTCCCGACGGATCTAGCGATCGATTAAGGGTTGTTTGGGTAGAGAGAGATGGAAAACGAGCAGCTTTTTCCGCACTCAAGTTTGCCTGGGCGCGGTTTAGTTCTAGACGAGTAATTGCTAGCTGGCGATTGTTATTTATGCCGATTTCAATTGCTTCTTGTAAAGCTAAAGAAGTATTTTCTTTTGTCTTTACGTCCTGCGGTTTTTGGGGAATCTCCAAAGGAGAATTTATGGGTTTTTCTTGTTTTCGACTAGCAGTCAACGCTGGAGAATCATAAAATTGATGCTGGCTATTTTTCCTTTGCATTACTTCTGGCTTAGGGTGAGACATTTTTCTCGTAGCCGTATTGACTGGAATTGCCGAAGCTGCCGCTATTTGCAGGTTAAAAGCTGCTATTCCTAGGATTAGAGTCGAATAAAACACGATCTTTTTTATTATTCCAATTACGTTTTCATGACAATAAACAATATTATTGTCCAGGATTACCAATTTTTATTTTAATTATTTATTACAATTAAATCGGCAATTATGTAATAGTATTATCTTACAAACAGCGATAATAATTATTACCAAAAGTCAGTATTTAACTAATAGAAACTCAGGTAAGTTCAGGAAAGTTAAGTTGAGTTTTTAGCTCAACAACAATTAGCAGAAAATATGAATAAATTAGAACGACAGGCTAGAGTATTAGCGATCGCCCAGGCAAAACCAGCCGAAACTGCCGAATTAAAAGAATATAGTCGAAACCAATTTCAACTTTGGCGTGGGGATGGGAAAAATCTACCCCTGCAGGATGAGCCTCACCTGCCTGTATGGCAAGAATATCGAGATGAGGCTCGGGCAATAGGAGTCGAACAGGCTTTAAAGCAAAGGCTCGTGCAGCTAAATTTTGCAATTGCTCCAGGAACTAGCCAGACTCCAGCCTATAAAGAAGCAACTAAAAAGGGCAGATGGGAAATATCGTCCCAGGCTGGGGTAGAGTTTGAGGCAGAACTAGAGTTAAATATCCAGTCAACCATAGCGGGAAAAATTCCCGTGATTATTGCCCGCAGTCGTTCGGACTTTGTGAGCCTGATTCAAGCTTTAACCAAGAAAAACGAACCAGAGCCGATTCCCAATTCGATGGGAGCCTGTATCGTTGGGGGATATAACAACTGGGATCGAATTCATCGCTATCGTCAAAACTGGAGCGATCGCACTGCACCGCAAAATACTGAAGCAGACTGGCAGGCAGAATTTAAACGGCTAATTCCTCAAAAGCAGCTTTACCAAGACCGCTTTATCATTCTCAGTCATGGTAGCTATAGCAATGTCAATGCAGCAGATTTGGGTCTAGAGCCAGATATTTGGCAGGAATTATCTCTAAAAATACGCTTAGAGCATGAATGCACCCATTATTTAACCCGTCGTCTCTTAGGTTTGATGCAAAACAACATTTTAGATGAGCTGATCGCCGACTATCAGGGCATTATCGCTGCGAACGGTAGCTATCGAGCAGACTGGTTCTTACACTTTCTTGGTTTAGCAGGAGATGAATACCGAGAAGGAGGAAGATTAGCCAACTATCGGGGTGTTCCACCACTTTCGGCAGGTGCATTCAAGGTTCTACAAACTCTGATGAGGCAGGTTGCTTTTAATTTAGAGTCATTCGATCGCCAATATTATCAGGGACGCGATCGCAATCAGCAAGAAAAATTAGCCGTATTTTTAGCCCTAACTAGTTCTACTATCCTCGATTTGGCAGCAGCCGATGGAGTAGAGATGCTGACCAAAAAAGCGATCAAAGCAAGCAACCAGCATCTTAAAAGCTAAAAGCCGATCAACAGACAACACAGAGCCTTAACTTATCAATAACGACCATTCCATGACCCATATTGCTTAAATTAGCCAAGATTATAATGACAGAAATTTTATTACAGCAGTTAAACAGTCAAGACTGGCAGTGGATTAAGCTCAACGGCGAGCGGCAGTCAATCCAGGCTGGACAGTCTTTAATTCAGCAACAGAAAAATGTTGATTGCCTATATCTAATTATCAGCGGTGAATTTGCAGCGGTAATTATTGCTCAGGGCAAGAAAGGTATCCTCGGCAGTGCTTTTGCTGCCCTCGAGGACAATAGCGATTTAGAACGAGAGATTGGTCGTTTGGGTAATGGTGAAGTGATCGGCGAGATGTCTTTTTTAGACCTTAGTCCGGCTGCCAACACCTACACCGCAGTCAAAGATTCTTTAGTTTTAAGCATTCCCCGAGATAAGCTGAAGCGCAAATTAGAGCGGGATACAGGATTTGCAGCCCGTTTCTACCGAGCGATCGCCATTTTATTGACAGAGAGGTTTGAACATCTGGGAGATGTTTACCTGCGTAACCGCATGGGTAAACTGGATGCCCTCCAGGATGTGCCAATGCTATTTGGAGAACTCAAAGACAGTGATGTGGACTGGATGGTGCAGCAGGGGGTTTTACAAGAAGTCGCCCCAGGAGAAATTCTCACCAAAGTTGGTCGCCAAGTAGAAAATCTCTACATTATTCTTCAGGGAACAATGTCTCTGATGGTCAGCGAAACCAAGCAGAACAAGGTCAGCAGTATTTTTGCTGCTTTAGAACTAGATGATGAACAGTCTGTCCTCGAACGAGAGATTGCCCAGCTGACTAGGGGAGAAATTATCGGCGAAACCACCGCCTTTGATTCATTCTTGTCACCTACTACCGTCCAAACTCAGAGCAACTCCCTCGTGCTAGCAATTTCCCGGGACAAGCTGCTGATTAAGCTACAGCAAGACCCCGCTATGGCTGCCCGACTATACCGAGTAGTGGCAATCATGCTCTCAGGCAGAGTGCAGGGATTAATTAGTCGCCTCGGATTTGGCAAAGATAGCTACCAGTTTGGGCAAACCCTCTCTGGAGATACGGAATATGAAGACGAAATCGACCTAGCGGTGATGGATAATATCTTCCTCGGTGGGGCGCGGTTTGACTGGATGTTGAAAAGATTACGAGTTAGCTAAAGAAAAATATCAGGAAAAGACTATGAGTGACAGCAATAAAATGTTTCGTCAAGAAGCATTAGAACGTTTATCTTCCCCCGAAAGATTAGATCAAACCCTAAAGGTCGTCGATCCTAAAGCCTGGCTGCCTCTATATACCGCAGGGTCTTTAGTTGCAGTCGGACTACTGTGGAGCATTTTTGGCAGAATTCCGCTCAACGTTAGCGGTCAGGGGGTGTTAATCCAGCCCCGTCGAGTAGTATCTCTCCAGTCCCCCAGCCAAGGACAGATAGTTGAGCTAAAGGTAGAGCCTGGGTCGAAGGTCAAAAAAGGCGACGTGCTGGGAGTAATTGCCCAACCAGCCCTAGAACAGCAGTTAGCCCAAGAACAAAGCAAGCTGGCAGAACTTTCAGCCTTGAATGCCGACAGTAGCAGCCTGCAAAGTAAACAGTTGTCGGGACAAAGAGCTAGTTTAATTCAGCAAAAAGCTAATCTACAGGAGAGCCTACGACGGGCAGAAATTGAACGAGATTTACGAGATAAAAGTTCCGCTTCTTTGGCACAAAATCGACGCAATCTTGAAAGCAGTCTGAACAATTTCCAGGGTCTAGTGCCAGAACTCAGAGAAAAGAGCCTATCATCCCTGGCACAAAATCGCGCCAGCCTAGAGTCAAGAATTGCTCAGGCAAAACAGCTCATTCCGACTCTGGAGTCGAGAATTGCCAGCTACCGTAAACTGCTAGACGACCAGTTAATCACGGGGGATGTGCTGCTCAATACAGAACGAGAATATCTCAACAGCCTCTCTCAACTGTCCCAGCTAGAAACACAGCTCAAGCAGCTAGACGTAGAAGAAACCAATACCCAAGGGACATATTTACAAAATCTCAATCAGATCAATGAATTTCAGAGTCAACTCAAACAGCTAGACGTAGAAGAAGCGAGCATCCAGCGCCAGTATTTCCAGAGTCTCAATCAAATCGATGACCTGAGTAACAAAATTCAAGAAATTGATACCCAACTAGCGCGTACGGATCGAGAAGATATCGAGAGTTCCTTTGATCGCAATAGTCGGATTCAGGAGGCAAAAAACCGCATTGCTCAAATAGAACGGGAAATTTCCGAAAAAAGCCGTGTAGTCAGCAAATATGACGGTGAAGTACTACAGCTATCCGTTGTCCCTGGTCAACTGGTCAGCACGGGGGTAGGGATTGGCACAATTAAAGCTGCTAACTCAGGTTCTAAACTGGTGGGAGTAACTTACTTTGCCAGCAGCGACGGCAAAAAAATCGAAGCGGGAATGCAGGCTCAGATTACTCCCACCATCGTCAAGCGAGAACGCTATGGCGGTATTTTGGGCAAGGTTACCCAAGTTTCCAC
>JBCBEA010000132.1:0-8729 GCA_038529195.1 Cyanobacteria bacterium J06600_6 | reverse complement strand
AAACAGAAAGAAGTTATTAGTAATTAGCAATAAGTAATTAAACACCTTCTATACAAAAAACAATCAGCACCAAATAACTCTTACCTCTTACCTCTTACCTACTACCTCTTCCCCCACCATGCTTAACTCTCTATCCACATATTTAAACACAATCGAAGCCGAACTTAAGCCAGATATAATTAAGCCCCAAAACTGGCAGAACATTCAGGCGATCGCTAATATTTTCCCGCAATTAATTACGAGCTTTTTTGGTTTTGAATATCGTCTCGGTGATACTAATGCCTACAGTGATTTTTTGCTCTGTATCGATGGAGAAGAAGCCGGCAAAAAAATCTTGGGAGATCGTCAAAACGGTATGCAGCTACCTGATCATTTAATCGAGCAACCCGAATGGCAACAGCTATTTAACTTTGCTCAACTCTGGTGTGCAGATAATTCTTTGCTAGGGGATTTAGTATCAAACATGTGGCTAGAGTTTGATATCGAGCCAACCCCAACCGATACACCGATACCGAGCGTTTTCTTTGGATTACAGCCTCCCGAAATTACAGATGCGAAGCATGATGCTAGTAATTTTGCCTGGATCGCAGATACCGCCCTCCCCTTACTGCTCAATCGTCCAGTTGCAGCTAGGGTGAAAGAAAAGATCGAGCTTTGCTTTGCCAGCTTACCCGTTTCCGCTCATGTCTTCCAGGTTGGCTTGATGCTGTCCCGCCAGACAGATGCAGTCCGACTCTGTATTCGCAATCTTCAGCCGAGTGAGATTATTCCCTGGCTAGAGCAGCTAGGTTGGCAAGGGGATAGCCGTAATTTAGCTCTGGTATTGAGAAAATTAGCGCCGTTTGTCGATCGCATCGATCTCGATTTGGATGTTGGAGAAGATATCTATCCCAAAATAGGTTTGGAGTGTTATTTAGCTATGCAACCAACCCTAGAGCCAAAATGGGCTTGTTTTTTGGAATATTTGGTCGGATTAGGACTCTGTACAGCAGAAAAGCAACATAAGCTCTTAACTTATCCTGGCTACGTACGCGAGCGAGGTTTTAAATCTAAGCAAAAGTTAAAGCTAGAGCAGTTACTTAACAGCAAACAAGAAACAGTTTTCTTTAACGGTATACATCACGTCAAACTCAGCTATCAGGAGCGCGTTACCGAAGCTAAGGCTTACCTCTACGTTAGTCGCAGCCAAATTAACGTCCAAGAATTCAACGCTAGAGCAAAAGCTATTCAAGGAGTAAATAAATAATGTTGATATCACAAATATTGCGATCGCGACCTCAAGATTTGGAGTGGATGGTGCTATTCAATCTCTCCGAAGTCAGCAAAATTGCAGGGGACATAGTTACTAAAGCAATGTATTTTCTGCCCGAAGATACTGTTTTAACCGCCTATAGCCACGTGGTTTTGAGTAGTCAGGGTCGATATTTAGCCACTAATGACGATCGCGCTAACGGTCTATTAGATGCGGTCACTCTCAATCCCTTAGTCAGCCCAGCCATAACTCCAGAAGCAAACTTAGCTAGTCGCTTTCAGTCACAGCTAGAGCTATTTGATGTAGATAGTGCCGACTGTCTCGGTTTGGGAGAGCAAGCGCCCTATGCCCCCGTACTGCTCCATCTCAAGCTAGAAGACGGTTGTGGTAAAGCCCAGGCAATTTTTGAGTCCGAGCCAACCCAAGAACATTATGAGCTGCTGCGGGCGGTAGGAGTAACTTACCAAGGAGGAGAAAGCCATGCCGACTATTATTTAGCTCGGTTTGAAAACCGCTTACCAACCCACATCCATGCAGGAATTCTGTCTCACTTTAGTCGCACTGCCAACTGTAATTTATTCTTTCTCCAGCAGGGCAACATTGATGACAACCTCAAGGCTGGTTTACTACAGGCAGCAGCCCAGCGAATTCAGTGGCGCAAAGAGCGTATTAATGACAACTTAAACCAGATTGCCATCCGAGCCTGTGAGCAGCCAATGGCAATGACCTGTTTTCCCCCGACTCCCGCCCCCTCTTTTCCTTACGGTGATTTAGTCCCTCTCGGCTTTTTAGCTAAGGCTTTACAGGTAAGTGAGCAAAACGAGAGTTATCAGTTAGTACAAAAATACCTTTTAGATAAAAGAAGCGATCGCCTGTGGGCGTTTGCTAGCGATCGCCTGATTACCGCCACGGATTCCGCACTAGTATTACAGGGACTAGACAACATCGAGTCCATCGAGGCATTAGAACAGTTTAGCGATGGTGCAGGAGGATATTATCCTCAACTCTGGAGTCAGTTTGGCGATCGCCATAAGATGCTGCTGGACGATAGCTGTCAACACTGGTGTCAGCCAGATTACGCCACTACCTGCATGATTCGAGCCTTACGGCAGTCGGTGGGTTTAAGCACCAAGACATCCGTAGAATTTTTACGCCAGGGTATGGCAACCCGTAGCGGTTTATATTTTGCCAATCCCTACTTAGTAGACTATTACCTAGCTCAAGCAATTGCTGAAGATGATGCAGCGGTCGATCTACGCCAGCAGCTACTAACAGAAATATTAGCCAGTCGCAATACTGATTTTTCCTTCGGCACTTTTGATCGCGCCTTTTCCACTTCCCTGGCGATCGCAACTTTGGCAACTTTGGGTTATAGAGGCAGAGGCTTACAGGCAGCTCAGCTAAAACTGCTGGAATTTGTCAAACCCACAGGAGAATTACCCATTGCCATTCCGTTTTACTCCAGCTTAAAAAGCCAGACAGAATCATCCCTACTCTATAGTCTGATTACCGCCAACGTCTTTGGTGCGTCCACAAGTCCCCTCAGACAGTCCCAAACTAGAACGATATCAGGAGAAAAACACGATATTTCCCTGTATCTAGATACCTACAAAATAATTTCCACGGCAATGGGAGCATTAGCCCTGTCTGTTAGTGCCGATGCCGACACCGATCTTGTCGATGTCCCGCCAATCCAGCCTCATCCTCGCTACCGCTGTAGTAATCAGACAGAATACATCGCTAACTTTGCCCTCCCGCCCTACTTAAAAAATGCTGTCAGAGTTTCTGCGTATAGCTATTAGTTATTAATCGTTAGCTACTCCCCTACTCCCCTGCTCCCCTACTCCCTACTCCCTACTCCCTCACCATGCCACAAACCAAACAAGCCACCCAAAACAAGCTGTTAGAAATTGTTGCCAAAGCGAGCAACCTCAAAGAGAGAATTGCCAGCGATCGCCCTAACGATAAAATAGATCTCAGCAACAGCGAAGCTCGTCGTCAGCAGTGGGCAAAAGTTGTTGGTAAGGGGGATTTGGCTAAGTTTGAACGTCGCCTCCAGTGGTCGGGAATCGATCCAGAGAGATTATTACCCCTGTTGGGCGATCGCCTGGCGGATGATAGTTCACAAGCAGAAACACCTAGAGAAATACCTAGTTGGGCAGTTACTCTGGAGCGTGTAATCGAGATTGCACCAACGGTAAATCGCAGCCAAGCAGAGCAATTCTTTGTTCTGAGTCAGCCTTTCCCCTTTGAAGATTTCTATTTGCCGTTTTTAGAAGTAGCCCAAGCAAAACTCTTGGCTACCCATGATGAGCTATGGCAAAAATTGAGCCGACAAGCCCAAACAGATATGTGGCAAGGCTTATTAAGCAGACTGGCTAATATTGGGGCTGCGACTTTGATTCGTGAATTCGATCGGTTTCGCCTCCAGCAGCCTAGTCTTAAAAGTTTATTGAGCCTGCAACTGTCTTTGAATCAGAGCGATCGCCAGTATCGTGATTGGCTGACGGAGTTAATGGCAGATTTTGAAAATTTTCTGCTTAAATACAGCGTTTTAGGTCGCTTATTGGCTACCGCAACGGATTTTTGGGTAGCAGCTACGGCCGATTTTCTGACTCACTTAGCTGCCGACTGGGAAGAAATTGAGAATACCTATAGTTACCAGGAGTTAAGCCAGGTTGTTGCCTGCCAATGTAATCTCTCTGACTCTCACAACGATGGTCGCTCGGTAATTATCGTCACTTTTAATACTCGCCTCAAGGTGGTTTATAAGCCACGGGATTTAAGCCTCGAACTTGCTTTTTATCAGCTAGTTGACTGGTGTAACGAGCAGTCCCAACTGCCAGCCTTGCCCAGTCTTAAACTATTGAACTACGGTACTCACGGTTGGTCAGAATTTGTCGCGGTGCTGCCCTGTGAAGATGAAGCAGAGGTCAAAAGATTTTATCAGCGATCGGGAATCTCGATTTGTTTAGTGCATATTTTAGCGGGACAAGATTTTCATAGCGAGAATTTGATTGCCAAGGGAGAATTTCCCGTTTTAGTCGATTTAGAAGCCCTGCTTCATAGCGCCATTACTCCCCAACAAACTGCTGCGGAAGACGCTTTCGGTTTAGCCTACGAGCAACTTGCTCAGTCGGTTTTTAAAACTCATTTACTGCCCCAGCGACACACTGTAGGGAAAGAGGGTCTACAGCTTGATTTAGGCGGGATTGGCAACACAATTGATGATGCTCCCTGCCAATCTTTAGTCTGGAAAAACCTGAATACCGATGATATGCAGCTTGATTATGAGGAATTTAAGCTGGAATATGATAATTCGCCGATTTTAGAGGGGAAAAAAGTATCCGCTGCGGAATATGTAGCAGATGTGGTCTGGGGATTCGAGCAGATGTATAACTTTGTGATGGCAAACAAAGAGCAGTTTTTAGCAGTCGAGAATCTTTTAAGTTCGTTGGCGAATCAAAAAGTGAGGTTTATTTTCCGAGACACCAGCACCTACGGCAGAATTCTTCAGCAGTCTTATCATCCCGATCTATTAGAGCATGGCATTGATCGCAGTATCGCCCTCGATGTTTTAAGCCGAGGTTTTACAACTGCTCAATCAAAACCTGACTACTGGGATATTTTAGACGCAGAGATCCAGTCCCTCGAACAGCTAGATATTCCTTTATTTACGATCGATTCTAGCCGTAGCGATCTGTATTCATCGACCTCCCAAACCATCCCACAAATTTTACGGGAGCATAGTTTTGACCGAGTTGTCTCTAATTTTGAGCAGCTTAATCAGAGCGATCGCGATACACAGCTTTACTTTATTAAGTCAGCATTTACTGCCAGATATAAACAAAAGCCACCCTGGTCAGAATTTAAACCTGGCAAGGCTCAACCTGGCAAGACCAAACTAGATTCTGAGCTTTTAATTAAACGGGCAACATCAATTGCCGAATCGATTGAAAAACAAGCAATTCGTGGTTCAAACGGTAGTTTAGCCTGGTTGGGCTTAGACTATACTCCTGCTAGCAATGGCTTTAGTTTTCAACCCCTAAGTCAGATGAGTTTGGGCGATGGCAACTTAGGAATTGCCCTATTTTTAGCAGCATTAGCCAAAACCACCTCATCAGCAAAATGGCAGGATTTAGCCTGGCAGATTCTGACCCCGATTCGGACTGATGTCGATCGCATGATGAATAATCCTGCCAAGTATTACCGTTCGATTCAAGTTGGTGGGGTTAATGGTTTGGCTGCTTCGGCATACGGTTTAATCAAAGTTGCCGAATTATTATCCGCTCCCTCTTTAGTTTCTTTGGCAGAGGATATCCTCTCCCTGATTACTTTAGAGGATCTGACTAATCTAGAGCAACTAGACCTAGCGGGGGGCTGTGGGGGAACACTGCTGAGTTTACTGGGCTGTTTATCCGCCGACCTGAAAAATCCCAACTCCTCTCAGGAAAAGACGATCGCCTGTGGTGACTATCTTCTCCAGCACCAAGCACCTCCTGGGACAAAAATTGACCCCAAAAACCTCAACTACTGGCGTGGTATTAGCGGGGTGACATATGGCTTACTGCGCCTAGGAGAAATTACAGGAGATAATCGCTACCGAATTACAGCAATTAATGCGATCGCTCTAGAGTCGGCAGCGATCGACAGTTTGGAGTCATCCGCCATCAAGGAGTGCGCCAAAGTCGAGGTGGCTTTAGGTCGATTAGGGGGTTTATCCCTGCTCAATACACCACAAATCCGAACGGAAATTGACGAGGCGATCGCCATCTCCCAGCGGGTCATGACGGAGGATAACAGCCTGTTTTGGGGCAACTGTGGACGTTTGGAGATACTCTTACTGGCTGCCCAAAAATTAGCCCAACCCCAGCTCAGTAGTGCGGGCGATCGTTTAGCAGAGGCGATTCTCCAGCAGCCACCTGTTGAGGAGCCAAGCTTTCCTAGTTTTCTCCACGGCAGTTCGGGCATTGGCTACCAGCTATTGCGTGCTGCTCAACCACAGCTATTACCTTCAATTCTTATTTGGGAGTGATTTTAAATTATGTTGACCGATACTAAGTTCGATTTTGCCAAAATATTTAATCCCCTCGATCTAGATCGTTTCTTTCAGGAATACTGGGAAGAAAAGCCGTTGCATCTATCCAGAGGGATTGCAGATTACTATCAACAGCTATTCTCCGTCGATGATGTCGATCGAGTGCTGAACTACAGCCAGATTGACTATCCCACAATCAGAGTGGTTGCTAACCAGCAGGAACTATTACCCGCCAAATATACCCAGGCTGACCAGAGATTAAATCTCAATCAACTCTATAAGGCATACCACGAAGACCACACCATCGTAATCAACGGTTTAAATAAATTTTGGCATCCTCTGGCAGAGTTTTGTAGCGATCTGCACCACCTCTTACACCATACTGCGGTGGCAAATATGTATCTCTCACCGCCCAATTCCAAAGGACTACACCCCCACTATGATACTCACGATGTCTTCGTCCTTCAAATTGAAGGATCAAAAAACTGGGAGGTACATGCACCGACCCAAGCAGCTCCCCTACTCAATAGCTTTCAACCAGTTATTCCCGAACAGCAGCTAGGTGAAGCAATTCACTCTGTCCGTCTCGAAGCAGGAGACTTACTCTATATTCCCCGCGGATATGTCCACCATGCAGCCACGAGCGACTCATTCTCTTTGCACCTCACCATCGGCATTTATCCTACTCAATGGATCGACCTCATTTCCCAGGCACTGTTAGCCATAAGTCAGCAGGATCGGCGTTTTCGTCGAGCTTTACCCGTCCAATATCTCAGTTCGGCGGAAAACTACCAAACTCTTAAATCAGGGCTGCAAGAACTAACCAAAACTCTAGCAGAACAGGCAAATATCGACCAGGTAATGGAACTATTGAGCGATCGCTTTATCCGTGAGAGTAGCCCCGTACCAGACGGACACTTTAGCCAAATCAATCGTGTGGAGGAGATTACTTTAGCAACACGAGTCATTAAAAGAGCGAACTTGCCCTGTCGCCTAATTGACAAAGTTTATTCTGTCAGCCTTCAGTTTCCTGGGAACAGCATCAATGGACCAAAGTCCTATGAGCTAGCAATGCAGTACGTTGCCAACACCAGCAAAGCCTTTACCGTTAGTTCTTTGCCCGATTCTTTGGCGGAGAAGAAAAAAATCAATTTAATCCGACGTTTAGTGCGGGGCGGATTATTAAAAATAACTAACAACTAACAACTAACAACTAACAACTAACCAAAAAAAACATGAGAAATTACGCAGTTTGTGGCAACTTAGTCGAACCATCCTATCTTAATCGAGATCGAATTCAAAGCCTAGATATTGAAGGAGTAAAAGTCAATTTTGGCTTGATTCATACCCAAAATCCTGAATTTGATCGCCATGCTCCTGAGAATGAGCAAATGGTCTTAGTTAAAACCAAAGCTTTTTCCTGTAACTATCGAGATAAAAGCATTATTCTCAGTATGGCGACCAGAAATCTTAATAAATCATTCTATGTAGTCGGCTCAGAATTTGTCGGCGAAGTAGTCGAGATTGGGGCTGGTGTTACCGAATTTCAGCTAGGCGATCGCGTTATTGGCGATGGCTGCTATCCCCATACTAAAGCGGAAGGTGTACGCCCTGGCTTGCCCACGAATAATGGTTCAAAAGAATATCAAAAATTTCATCAGGCAAAATTAATTAAAATTCCCCCCGAAATGCCCGATGAAGTTGCTGCTGCTTTCCAAATTGGCGGACAAACTAGCTACAGTATGATTCGCAAACTGAAGATTCAGCCTGGAGAGAATGTCTTAGTCACGGCTGCTAAATCTAATACTTCTTTATTCGTCATCAATGCTTTAAAACAGCACAATGTTAATGTTTATGCCCTAACTACGTCGATGCAGTTCGCCGACCAACTCCAGCAAATGGGAGTCAAAGAGCTAATCCAAATAGATCCACAACAAGACAGCATTCTCAGCAATCAAAGAATAGTTGAAATTTGTCAGGCAACAGGTGGCTTTGACTGTGTAATCGATCCCTTTTTCGATCTTTACTTAGGAAAAGTCATTAAAGCGATCGCCAAAGAAGGACGCTACATCACCTGTGGTCTTTACAATCAATATTCCCAGTTCACTAATCAAGAATTCAATTACTATGGTTCGCACATGGCAGAAATCTTAAGCTATGCCCTGCTCAATAATATTCAAATAATTGGTAACTGTATTGGCTATACAGAAGACCTCAAAGCAGCTATTAACGATTACCAGCAAGGAAAACTAAATGTGGTCGTAGATTCCATTTTTGATGCCAATAATATCAAAGATTTCTTTGAAAAAACTTACAACAACAAACAGAGATTTGGCAAAGTTATCTGTCAATATAGCTAGTCTCTCAAGAGAACATATCAGCAGGTAGAAAATTAGCCGTGGCTAACTTAAAGATAAATAATCGTGATGCAATTATCTA
>JBCBEA010000131.1:0-8729 GCA_038529195.1 Cyanobacteria bacterium J06600_6 | reverse complement strand
GACCCTTCTCTTTTCACTGAGCATTTTTACTCATTACATTGTTGGGATGCACTCTATTGATGTCATCAAGGTTAAAAAAGAATTACGGGAGGTAGAACGAAGCGTTGATCGCAAAAAAGTAATTGTAAGAGAATACTGTGCAATTTATACAGGCACTAAGGAGTACAAATTTGGACGTTGGCTAGCGAAAAGAGAAAAGCAACAGCTGGCAGTAGAAATACACGACTTTATTAAAAAAATAAGCCGTGGCTAATCAAGATTTTATTTTTATTGTCTCAATATTTTTATACTTTTAGCGAACTCCTGCTGTAGTTTCATGAGAGGTAAAACTTTCGTTGGTCACGCTATAGATAGTGCCAGTAATTCTGGTGTTGATATTTTCGACAAATGTTCCTTCCAAAGAAGAACCTGAACGATGAATGCTCAAGCCATTCACTTCACTGATGTTAGATATTCCCAAATTATTGTCCTGCAACCCAATATTAGATAAGGTAAGGACAGAATTGTCATTAATAAACTGCTGCTGAAAATTACTAGGCTCAAGATTCGTGCCAGTATTTGTCCGATTAATACCGTTGCCACTAAAAGTAATTTTTTCTGAGTAGGAATTATAGTGTTCGGTACGATTAGACTTCTTGACTGTATCAACCTCTAAAGAAGTTTCAGTACGATTAGTTCGGTGAATTGTTTCATTACGCACAAAAGTATCCCCAGCCCAGGCTGGAGAGGTCATGAAGGACGCAATAATGGTTAAACCCAAAATTTTATTCATTAATTGTTCTCCCACTAGTGTTGCTATATTTTTTAGTAAATTCTAAATTTCTCAGATCGATATTTTTCAGATCAGTAAAGATTTTGCTCTGAAAAATTCAGCTCGATTAAGATGTCATTCTGGAACTCCAAAATAATATTTTCACCGGGATCAGTATTTTTCTTGCCGATTGGCTTATCTGGCGCAATATTATCTAAACCCAGATCGTCGAAATTCCAACGATAAACTTTCGTCTGAATTACTTCTTCGCGATCGCTGATACTGCTTTCATAAATTAGAATTCCCTCCCAGCCGAGAATAGAGCTTACTTCTGCATAAGACATTCCCGTGGAAATAGAACTATAAAGCTCCGATTTAAGCTGATCTTGTAACGGATCGTTGATTATGATTAGATCAGCATTTTGCGCGATCGCTGTTTCAGAGGAATTGTTAATCCCGTTAGATATATTTCCTGGCATTGCTAAAAGCTTGCCGAAAAAAAAACCTCGATTAATAGCAGTGAATAAAATCCAACCTGCTAAGGCGATCGCCATAAAAAGTAGACGGTTCATAATATATAAATATTAATAGGGCAGAAATTTCTGCCCTATAATGTTCGACTTAAGTTAGGAGAAGTAAGAGTTATCGAACACCACCAGATGTTTCATGTGCAAAAGAGGAAGTCTTGAGGAAGCTGTTGATATTACCACTAACATTCGTCGTGTTGCTTTCGTGGTAGTTACCCCAAAGATTGCTTCCAGAAACATGAACGCTTACATCTTGATAGTCGATCGCATGAGCGTTGTCTGAGCCATCATCAGTCTTGCCAAAAGAGATTTTGGCAGCATAAGCATCATACTTTTCGTCTCGGTTGGAACTAGTGTGAGAATTTAAGTGCAGGTTAGTTTTGGTGTAACCGTCAGTTTTGGTGTACTCATTACGAACGTAAGTTTCTCCAGCAAATACAGGCGCAGCAATCATTGAGGCAACTATAGCCAAACCTAAGACTTTGATGTTTTTCATGATTTCGATTATCCTTGTAGTATGTATTTTTTGATTCAGCTTCATTGCGACTTCGCTTTGAAGCTGGTTTATTTTTTAAGCGCGATCGCTCAATTAAGAGCAGCGAAGATTATCGAACGCCACCAGATGTTTCGTGTGCGAAAGAGGAAGTTTTCAAGAAGCTGTTGATGTTACCACTAATATTTGTGGTGTTGCTTTCAGTATATTTACCCCAAAGATTACTGCCAGAAGCATGAATACTTACATCTTGGTAGTCAATCGCGTGAGCGTTATCTGCACCATCATTAGCCTGTCCAAAAGAGATTTTGGCAGCATAAGCATCATATTTTTCGTTTCTATTGGAACTAGTGTGAGAATTTAAGTGCAGGTTAGTTTTAGTGTAACCGTCGGTTTTGGTGTACTCATTACGAACGTAAGTTTCTCCAGCAAATGCAGGAGCTGCAATAATTGAAGCTACTAAAGCTAAACCTAAAACTTTGATGTTTTTCATGATGTTTTAATTTTAATTTTAATTTTCCTGGTCTGAATCACTGTCTGAATCACTACTGATGTAGTTTGAATCTTCCTCTAAAAGCACTAATCTTGTTAGCTTTGTTAGCTGCACATTTTCAGGGTCTAGAGCTATATATTCATTAAGATCATCATCTAAAGAGACAATTGTCAGTTGCTTTGGCTTACTATTTATTTCATCCTTTTGAGGTGATGAAGGTAGCGTTGACAACTGACTAGGTTCACTTTTTACCTCATGTTTTTGAGGTGATGAAGGTAGTGCTGATAACTGACTAGGTTCACTTTTTTTAGCGGACTTTTCATTTAGATCATTATCTAAAATCTCTGAGCGCAATTGCGTTGGCTTACTATTTACTTCATTGTTTTGAGGTAATGAAGGTAGTGTTGGCAACTGAGTTTTTTCTTGTGTCCGAGGTGAACTAACCTGTCTTTGGGGTGAGCTTGCTTGCTGATTACCTATAGATACTCCCTCGCAAACTTCAGCTAAAGTAGGAAAATTTCCAGCTTTTAGTTGGATTCCTGCATTAAGAAGTTCTGCACAAGAACGAGCATTGATAATCTCCAAGTCATACTGAGTTTTGCGAGAAATAGTTGTAGCCATTCCTTCACAAGTTTTACCCAATTCCCCTCCTAAAGGGACAATAAAAGATGCGTTAAAAGCGTAAGAAGAGTTCTCTTCAAAATTAATTCCATCAGTAGAATTAAAACCACTACCAACAATAAAAGAAGGTCTTGGGCAGACTACATTTCTGCCACCTAATCCTTGGATTTTGTAAGTAGCAGAGTCTCCAATGTTATAAATACCTGTCTGATTAATCGCTGCTGCATTATTTTGATCGTTATCTAGAGTTTGTTCCTGGTTAGGTTGAGATTCTGAGGTAACGTTATTTTCAACTGTTTGTGCATGAGCTTTGGAACTAATACTAATAAGTATTAAAACTCCTAATAATCTCGGTATATATTTAAACATCGTTTAATTTTATTAAAGGAATTTATTTCAGATACAACCGCTTATTCGGTATGTATGTAATATATTTAAAAAACATTAGTAGTGCAAGGGTATTTTCTGATCTTTATCATGTCTTGATATTAATCCGAGGTATTCTCTGAGAACTAAGAAATATTAGTTAATAAAATTTGTTTTTATTTATGAGTTTAGTGAATTTACAGCAGATTGAATAAAGTAATTACAAAGAAATATTCTATTAAGCTATTTAAACAAACAAGAAAAATATTATTGTTAAGTTCAGATGAAAAGCTCGATTAATCAGATTAACTACCGACGATCACAATATACTTTTTCACAAATTACAATTGACTATCGAAGTAATAGGGACAAGGTTAAAGGGAAAACATCAACGCTTAATTTATGCAAGAAGTCTAAAAAAGCAATTATGCTTTGGTTTCGCCATTGTCGGGATCGTTAATGTTTGACTGAAAAATTAACCAGCTTAATCACAATAGACTTGAGCAGTCAGGTATATAGAAACCAAGTAATAAACAAGGTTCTGTCTTCTTGAGGCAAAAACTAGGGACTTCAACAGTATGATCACATAGGAAAAAGTAAATTCTCTGCTCCCCAGACCTAAACTAGACGCGGTTTAATTGGTGGTTGATTTTGAAGCTTGACTTTTGACTGGAATTTTTGCGACTCTGCAATAAGATTCTCTAGCACACCATAGTTATGAACCTATCTGTATACAATACTCTCACCCGCAAGAAATCAGTGTTTCAAACTATTGAAGAGAATAAAGTGCGGATGTATTGCTGTGGCATCACAGTTTATGACTATTGTCATTTGGGTCATGCAAGAACCTGTTTAGTGTGGGATGTAGTGCGTCGCTACCTGCAGTGGAGTGGTTACAAGGTTAAATATATTCAGAACTTTACTGATATTGACGACAAGATTCTTAAGCGCGCCAGCCAAGAAGGTACGTCGATGGAGGCGGTGTCAGAGAAATATATTGCTGCTTATTTTGAAGATATGGAAAGTTTGGGAGTAGGTAAGGCAGATGCTTATCCTCGCGCTACCCATACTTTAGACGGTATTAAGCGACTAGTCGCAGAACTCGAACAAAAAGGCTTTGCCTATCCTGCCGAAGGTGATGTTTATTACTCGGTGCAGAAGTTTACCGACTATGGCAAGCTGTCGGGGCGTAATCTAGACGATATGCAGGCTGGCGCTAGCGGAAGAGTAGATGGAGATACGGAAGAAAAGAAGAAACAATATCCCTTTGATTTTGCCCTTTGGAAAGCTGCAAAATCAGGTGAACCTGCGTGGGAATCTCCTTGGGGAAATGGTCGTCCTGGCTGGCATATTGAGTGTTCGGCAATGGTACGCGAGAGGCTGGGAGAAACAATCGATATCCATGTTGGTGGAGGCGATCTTACTTTTCCTCATCATGAGAATGAAATTGCCCAATCAGAAGCAGTAACGGGACAACCCTTAGCTAATTATTGGCTGCACAACGGCATGATTATTGTTGAAGGCAAAAAGATGTCTAAGTCTTTGGGCAACTTTACAACCATCCGCGAGTTACTAGATAAATACGATCCGATGGCGGTGAGGCTGTTTATTTTGCAGGCACAATATCGTAAGCCTGTCGATTTTAACAATCGGGCTTTGATAGGTGCAACTAATGCCTGGTCAACGTTGAAAGAAGGATTGCTGTTTGGAGATCGCTATGGCGAAAAGCTTGACTTTAATACTGACTCAAATAATCTAGATGAAGAAATAGTTGCCAGATTTAAAAATGCCGTAGATGATGACTTTAATTTTGCAGGTGGTCTGGCTGTTTTATTTGAAATTGCGAAAACTCTGGAAAAGGAAAGCAATTTAATTATTCACGAAGAATCAAGTAAAACGCCTACTGCTGAGTTAGATCGACAGTGGCAAACTCTGGTTCATTTAGCAACGGTATTAGGCTTTTCCGCACAGCTAGAATCAGAGGATAATAGTGATGGCTTGAGCGATCAAGATATCGATGCCTTAGTACAGCAGCGTCTAGAAGCAAAGCAGAATAAAAACTATGCTGAAAGCGATCGCATTAGAGATGAACTACAGGCACAGGGTATTACTTTAATCGATAAGCCAGGCGGAGTTACTATCTGGAATCGAGGTTGAAATAAAAAGTGGCACAGAAAAAACATAAGGAATGGTTCGATCGCGATTTAGCGCAATTACTCGCTCAAAAAATAGCTGAAGTTTATCCTGAATTTAACAGTCAGGGATTTATTAGCGATATTGATCTGGGTGTTGACAAGCTAGAACTCAAAGCCAGACTGAGTTATTTTAGCGATCGCTTTCATAATTATTTACCCGCTGATTATCCTCAAGCTATTACTATCCTAGTTGCGATTTTAGGGGCAGAAAATCCCCAAGAAACGGGAATGATGAGTGAATATTATTGGACATTGCCGATTGCCACTTTTATCGAAGAATACGGACTAGAACATTACGCCGAATCAATTGATGCGATCGCGGAAGTTACCAAACGCAGTACGGGGGAGTTTGCTATTCGTCCTTATCTCAAAGCAGAACCCACAAAAACCCTACAAATCATTCAGCAGTGGTCTTTAGCCGATAACTTTCATCTTCGGCGTTTAGCTAGCGAAGGTGCGCGGACTCGTTTACCTTGGGCGACTAAATTAGCTTTTCTGATTGAAGATCCGCAACCCGTACTGCCGATTTTGGAAAATCTCAAAGACGATCCGATCCGCTTTGTGCAAAGATCGGTCGGCAACCACCTAAACGATATTCTCAAAGATAATTACGACTTTGGTATGGATGTTATTCGAGACTGGCTTGAGAATGCTTCTCCAGCTAGAAAATGGATTATCAAACATGCTTTACGCAAACAGGCTAAAGACGGCAACTTAGACGCAATCAAGCTAAGACAGTCTTTGTAACAACAGTTAGGACAATTAGGACAGTTTATAGAATATGCTCACATTGACAATTGTGTCTCCTAAAAACTCTGTTCCGATAACAACTCGATCGCCTCAATGAAGAACTACAGTCATACTAAATCCGATTGCCAAAGTATGTTTAAAATTTAAGGGTACAAATTAAGCTTAAGTCCCTCTGCCTTCTGCCCTCTGCCTTCACACAGGTTCTAAGTATTCAATGGAAACAGGATTTAGTATCACAGGGCATTATTACAATCGATCGCCTCAATGAAAAATAGGGGATTTCGCTAGAATCAAACTAATAATTCTACTGAGAGATGCCTTCAGCTAACCACGTAATCGCTTTATGAATACTATTCCTACAGTTAAGAGTACTTCTGGTTTACTTAGAACTTTTCGCCAATTGAAGGCGATCGTGCGTCCATTAGAATTCATGGAAGAACGTGTTCAACAATACGGCGATTTTTATCAGATAACTTTTAAAAAGTCTCCACCGACGATTATGACCTGTAACCCTCAGGCGATCGAAGAGATTTTTACTGCTTCTCCCGACAAGTTCGATGTTGGTCGCGGAAATCAAATGCTGAGTTTTTTAGTGGGCGATAATTCTTTACTGTTGTTAGACGGTAAACCTCACAAACGTCGGCGCAAGCTATTGATGCCACCCTTCCATGGAGAATCTTTAGATCGATGCAGTCAGCAGATTGTGGAAATAACCCATAAAATCGGCGATGGTCTGGAATTAAATAAGCCGTTCAAAGTTCGTCACTTGACCCAGGAAATTACCATGCGCGTAATTTTGAGTGTAGTGTTCGGGATCGATTCGGGAGAACGATGCGACAGGCTCAGAGAACTATTAACAACCCTTCTCGATACGTTTAATAACCCCCTGAACACGAGTCTAATATTTTTTCCCTGGATGCAAAAAGACTTGGGTAAATATAGTCCTTGGGGTCGTTTCCTACGAGTTAAGCAAGAAATTAGGGCTTTAATTTACGAGGAGATAAAAGATAGACGCAAGGCGATCGCCTCTTCATCCAATGAATCAACAGAATATCGAGATATCTTCAGCCTGTTGCTAATGGCAAAAGATGAAACGGGAGAGGGAATGAGCGATGAGGAACTCCACGACGAACTAATTACCCTCCTGTTTGCAGGACATGAAACCACCGCTTCGGCTTTAGCCTGGTTACTTTACTGGATACACTATCTACCAAAAGTAGATCGCCAAGTTCATCAAGAATTAGATTCACTGAAGAAAGATTCTAACTATCAGGCGATGCAGCGCGGTCTTGGGGGTTTCCCTCATGAGCGACTGCATCAAGAAGCGATCGATAAACTACCCTATCTAAATGCCACAATTCTCGAAACGCTACGTATCTATCCTATTGCAGCGAGTACTTTTGCTCGTCTGTTGAAACAGCCAATGTCAATTATGGATCATAAATTTGATACCAACACTTGGTTCTTGATTTCGATCTATAATCTGCACCATCAAGAAGAAATATATCCCAATTCCAAACAGTTCATACCCGAACGATTTTTAACTAAAAGCTATTCTAACTATGAATACTTACCCTTTGGCGGGGGGAATCGTCGCTGCATTGGTTCGGCACTAGCGTTATTAGAAATGAAGTTAGTTATTGCTAGTCTCCTATCACGCTTTGAACTGGCACTAACCAGCAAACGTCCCATGTTGCCAGTACGTCGTGGTTTAACTCTCGCTCCTCCCGCTTCGTTTGAGATGATAGCAACTGCTAAAGTCTAGAAAATTCGTAAAAATTCTATTATCTTGTCAGTTATTGATTGAGGTGACTTGCGATTATTAGACTGTATTTGGCTATTTTTCACATCAGTGATTACCCACTCGTCTGCCTCTTCAGACCAAACTGCATTTTTAAAAAGTTTTTCTGTCTTATCGTATAAAGACCAAAGATTTAAAATCTACGGAACTATATTCGATTGTAATTGGATCTTCTGGTGCTAATGGTCCTGATGAAATAAATTCAAATGATTTTTCTCCAATTTCTAATATGTAGCCTCCATAATCTTCACCATTCTTCAAGTTAAAACTATGTGGGCAGCCAAGATAAACAAACTCTTCAATTAATTTGCCATGTGATTTCATTTGACTTTCGTTATTTTTAACTCGCCTACCCATCGCGATCGCTTGAATTAGCTTTTCTAATTTTTATTTGATTAGCGACTGCCTCATTTAACTTATACTCAATAGAATAATATTCTTGCAAAAAGCATGTCTTCATTTGATTTCTCCCAGCACTGGTATCCCTTATTACCGCTGGAAGATATCGACTCGCGAAAACTGACTAAAGCAACTTTGCTGGATGTTCCGCTAGTCATTTGGAAATCTAACAACTCATCACAATATCAGATATTTCTAGATCGCTGTCCCCATCGTCTTGCACCACTAAGTGAAGGCAGAATTGATGAGTCAGGAAACCTGATGTGCAGCTATCACGGCTGGCAATTTAATATAAAAGGCGAGTGTAAAAGTATTCCCCAAGCGGATAATCCC
>JBCBEA010000130.1:0-8733 GCA_038529195.1 Cyanobacteria bacterium J06600_6 | reverse complement strand
GGAGAAAACTTGTTTGCCCATTCGATCAGCTTAACTCTGCCTCTAGGGGTATTAACAAAAGTGTTCCAACTACTGTTTAGTTGAGCGCAATAATAAGTATTTGTATTTTTGGTTTGAGCCGTAGCGGGATTGGCGATCGCACTACCCATAGCTACAGTCAGCCCAGCCAGCACACTAGCTAAGGTTTTAATCTTCATGATATTTTTTGAGATATAAAGAAGCTATTAACAGAATAAACTACAAGCTTACTCCACCGTAATTCTAACGGATCTTGTCATTTCGCAACTATTTTATCTGTTTTAGTCGAGAGAATTTTATGTAGATTTACATAAGGTTTGAAAGTTCGAGGTTTGAGAGAGTAATTTTGCTGAAAACGCCCCAGAATTAGTCATCAGCAATCAACTTTTGCGAAGTTGTATTTACTCCCTCCTGCAAAGATATGGTCATTCTAAATGGAAACCAGCCGAAAAGATCCTGCCCTCTGCCCTCTACCCCTTACCTAAAGAAGCCATAATGACTATGGCTTAGTTAAGCAAGAGTTTTCCGCTTGACTAATTTTGATTCAATAGCTTGGCGCTGTAGTTCGTGTCCAATTAGGACTAGCTTGGTCTGGCGAGTTTCTGCTGCTGTCCAAGGGCGATCGTAAAAGGTATCAAACCGATTACCGACTCCCTGCAATACGAGGCGCATTGGCTTATTAGGAACATCTACAAAACCTTTGATACGATATATTTCCTGTTCGCTGACTAATTCTTTTAGCTGCTGAACCAATACTTGAGGCTCAAACTCTTGGTCGAGAATTAGCTCAATTGAATTAATATCTTCATCATGCTCATGTTCCTCTTCGTGGTCGTGATGAGAATGACGACTGTCAAGATTATCTTCTACTGCAGCATTAAAACCCAGCAGTAAATCGGGGCTAATTTCCCCATCTTTGACCGTAACTATTTTTACTCCAGGCTGTAGCTCTTGTTGTAACCAGGTTTTGACCTTAGACAGAGTCTCTGAATCAACTAGATCGGTCTTGGTTAACAAAACTAGGTCGGCACAGGCTAACTGATCTTCAAATAGTTCTTCAATTGGCGTTTCATGGTCAAGATTGGGGTCTGCTTCTCTTTGCGATTCTAAAGCAGCCAGATCACCAACTAAGTTACCAGTTCCCAAGGCGTGACAGTCCACGACCGTAACCACGCCATCTACCGTGGCGCTATTGCGAATTGCTGGCCATTGAAAAGCCTGAATTAAAGGTTTGGGCAGTGCTAGTCCCGAAGTTTCGATCAAAAGACAGTCTATTTTATCCCGACGCTTAAGCAACTCCTGCATGACGGGATAAAACTCTTCTTGGACGGTGCAGCAAAGACAGCCATTAGTTAATTCGACAATATTACTAGCAGCATTCTCTTCTGAGTCTGATTCTTCGTCACACACCTGACACGATCGCAATAAATCGCCGTCAATGCCAACTTCTCCAAACTCATTCACCAAGACAGCAATTCTTCTACCCTGGTTATTTTGTAGTAGGTGGCGGACTAAAGTTGTTTTACCTGCGCCGAGAAATCCTGAAATGACTGTAACGGGTATTTTGTGCATGGTTTTCTGAATTTTAAATTTCAATTAGAAACGAATGGCGGAAAACTTCAACCTAAGACGATGTCGGAGAGGAAGGCAAAACCAATCCCGCAGATCGCAAAACCGGCAAAGCGCAGCAGCAGAGCCGATTTATGAGGTTGATTAAGAACTCTCTTGCCGAGGTAAAAGGCGATCGCCTTTTACCTCACTGAATTGAACAGAAACCGAACATATACGCTCCTAAAGCTACAGTTTCGGCACCGACAATTGACTCTCCGTAGGCATAACCGTGAAAAACTCCGGCGATTGCACCTAGAGCTGCAAGAATGCCAATATTTGTCTGTTTAGCTTGAGCGAGAAAAATACCCATCACAAGTACAGAAGCCGAAATAATTAATTCAGCGGCAGGCAAGTCAACACTCTGAAGATGAATTATGGTGCCAACGGCAGTTGCGACCACGAAAGCAGTGGGAATTACCATCCCCAATTTAGGTCTCAAAGCAGCTAGTAAACCGATCGCAATCACAAAGACTAGGTGATCGATGCCAATCACAGGATGACCCGAACCAGACAGCAAACCCTGAGTAAAGGTGCTGGGAATTTCACCACCGTTGGGGTGGTGTGCCAATGCAGGAGCAACATTAAATAAAACGTTAAGACCGAAAATTGCACTTGAAACGGAAACTAAAGCGATCGCTTTATTCTTGTTCATAAATTACCAAATTTTTGTGTTTAACCAAACGAAAAAGCATTAACCGAGACTCGATCTGCAGAACGCAAATCTCCAGGGAGGTTAATGAAAAAGAGTTTAATATTTACCCTTCATAACAGGCGCAAAGCAATATACGCCGAAACAGCCTTATGGCTATAAATTCGATTGCTTAACTGTAATATTGGGGCTGCCAATCGATTAGAAATTTCGTAGAGTAATTAAGCAAGCTACCCGACCAGAAAATTGAAACTAGCATTATCTGAACCTCGCAGATTTTGTATGGGCTAATGTTGGAAATATCGGCGGGCATTCTGACTCTGAATATTGCGATCGCGAATTTTACGCAGCAAATTCATTACAGTTGCGGGACAGTGCCAGATTTTCACTGGGCTTTCCCCCTTAACTTCGAGTCTCAATTAATTGGTAAATCGACTCAAAACCGAATATTGGTTGTGATATTTTCTCACTAAGAGTCAATCTACCACAGTGATGGGAACCTGAGGCTTTAAAGTATTTGAATCAAGGGTTATGGGTCTTGGTATAATTAGCTTTAAACCAAATCTTAAATAATTGCAGAGTAATGGCAGACTGGCAGATAGTTGAGGGTGGCATTACGGCTCCCAAGGGATTTATCGCAGCAGGAATCGCAGCAGGACTTAAATCTACAGGGGCAAAGGATCTCGCTCTGATTTCATCTCAATCAGATGCGATCGCCGCAGGAGTATTTACCACATCTCAGGTACGAGCTGCATGTGTCGATTATTGTCGTCAGTGTCTCCAAAAGAAAGCCAGTGCCAGAGCAATTTTGTGTAATGCGGGACAGGCTAATGCGGCGACAGGGGAGGCTGGCTGGGCAGATGCTCAAGAAAGTGCCAAACTGCTGGCTCAGGAGTTGAATATTACTCCTAATGCTGTCCTGCTGGCATCTACAGGGGTGATCGGCAAAAGAATCAAAATGGAGCAGCTACGAGAAGGGATCTTGCCTCTAGTTAGGGCTGCTGACGAAAATAGTGGGGCAGATGCAGCGGAGGCGATTGTTACTACTGATCTAGTCACTAAAGAGATTGCTTTAGAAACGATGATCGAAGGTCGTCCCGTACGAATTGGCGGGATTGCCAAAGGATCGGGAATGATCGCTCCCAACATGGCAACTATGCTGGGGTTTGTCACCTGCGATGCTGCCGTATCTACTGGCTTATGGCATCAAATGCTCAAACGAGCCGTGGATCAAAGCTTTAATCAGATCACTGTTGATGGTGATACTAGTACTAATGACTGTGTACTAGCTCTAGCTAATGGACAATCTCGTACTACGGCAATTACCGAAAAAAGCCCCAGCGCTCGGAAGTTAGAGGCAATGCTCACGGAGGTTTGCCAATATCTGGCTAAAGCGATTGCCCGTGACGGAGAGGGGGCAACCTGTTTGATTGAAGTTCAGGTGTCAGGAGCACCAGACGATCAGGCAGCTTCTCAGGTAGCCAAAACGATAGTTGGCTCATCCTTGGTTAAATCAGCAATCTTTGGACGAGATCCCAACTGGGGCAGAATTGCAGCAGCAGCAGGCAGAGCAGGAGTCAAATTTCATCAGGATGAGTTAAATATTCAGCTCGGAGATATCGTGTTGATGAAAAATGGGCAGCCTCAAGAATTTGATCGAGATGCTGCCAGCAACTATCTCAAACAGGCAGCAGCAGGAGAATATTTAAAATCAGATACGGTCTTAATTACAGTCAGTATTGGCGTTGGTGCGGGTCAAAGTACAGCTTGGGGTTGCGATCTTACCTATAAGTACGTTGAGATTAACGCCGAATATACAACATAAACCTGAAACTCTAGTAATTAAGTGAAAAGCTGAGAGCTAATCAATTATCAATCAACAACCAAAGAAGCTAATTCACAATCAAGCGCATCTAAGTAACCGCAGTGTTGATTACCTCTGTTAGTTCTTCTTCTGTCCAGGGCTTATACAGGCAAGCATGCAGATTTGCTTCTTGTCTAGCTCTGGCGATCGCATCTTCATCGGCTTGCCCCGTCAACATTACCTTGGTTACTTCAGGAAAAGTCTGATGTATCTGAATCAAAAACTCGTCGCCTTTAGTTCCAGGCATCAACCAGTCAGAAACTATGGCAATAATCTGTATATCATCTTCCTGTAGTTCTTCAATTACTTCCCATGCTTCTTCGGCACTTTCCGCCACTTCATAAATAAAGCGATCGCCAAATTTTCTCTTAAGCTGTTCTTTTAAACTATCTAAGATAACAACTTCATCATCGACACAAATAATAGCGGATTCAGACATAATATTTTTTAGTAGTAGTTGGTAGTTGGTAGTTAGTAATTCCCTAACGCTGTTGACTATTAATTATCAAGAGGGAGCCAAATAGTGAACTTGGTTTTTTTGGGCTCACTCTCAACGCTCATACTACCGTCGTGCTTATCAACGATTTTCTTGCTGATATGCAGTCCTAAACCGCTGCCCTCACCTGCGGGTTTGGTCGTAAAAAATGCCTCAAATATCTTCTCTTTAACATCAGTCGGAATACCAGAACCAGAGTCAGTAATTTTTACTTGAATACCGTTATTTTCCATAGAAGTTGCTAAAACTAATTTTCCTCCAGCTTTCATTGCCTGAATCGCATTGTGAATTAAGTTAGTCCACACCTGAATTAGCTCATCTGGATAGCATAAAATTTTGGGTGTCTCTTGATAGTTGCGGACAACCTCAATATTTTGCTTAAGCTGGTTATGATAAATCTCTAATACCGTTTCGATGCCGTCTTCAATCTGGGCAGACTGCTTTTCGCCACTGTGGTCAAAACGAGCATAATTTTTGAGGGCAAAAACAACTTTAGACGCTTTTTCCACTGAGGTGGTAATTGTCCGATTATTACCTAAAAGACGGGTCAAATTGTATGCCAGGTCTAAGATCCAGTCTACGTGGATATTTTGTAACAGAGGTAAACAAAGTTCGATATCTTGCTCCTGTGTCACGCCGATATCAATTGATAAATCGGCGATGTTCCTGGCATTATCGATGCCATGTTCTTTGAGCAGCTTGGCTATTTTACGCTTGAGGGGACGTTTTTCGCTAGAAGAGTAAATCGGCTTGCTTCCCATTGCTCTTTCGAGAAACTGAAAGAAAATCTTTTTTTCGGCTGGATTTAAATATTCTGATAGTTTTGGTAACTCGGAAATTGCAGCCATTAAAGCTTTATTATTATTGCCGACCGAAGCCTGAATTGCCCCCAAGGGAGTATTTATTTCATGGGCGACTCCCGCCACTAACTGTCCTAATGCAGCTAGTTTTTCCTGCTGAATTAACTGCTGCTGCGCCAGCTTTAATTCTTTAACGGTTATTTCTAAATCTCTAGTTTGTAGCTTTAGCTGGTGAACATACTCCGCCTGCTGGATGGCAACGGCTAATTGACCACCAATCTGAACCATCAGCTCGATCTCAGAATCATCCCAACTTCTGGGACTGCTGTTTTGGTATGCTCCCAACAAACCCCAAAGTTTTTCGCCTTGAAAGATGGGCGTTAGTAAATACGCTTTTGCCTGATATTGTTCCAAAGATTTGACGTAGCAATCAGAAAAGCCTTGAGTATAAATATTATCTACGGCAGTAAATTTTTGTCCACGAGCATATTTTCCTCCTTCTGTTTCCTGAAGAAAAGTATCTGTCGCCAGAATATCTCCCTGTGTCCAATCTCTCAGCAAACACCGATCTTGCTCAACATGACCATTATCATTTAGCTGACTGTGTTCTTTCTGCTTAAGCAGCGACACCCAATCTCCAACGAGGGATTCCGCCATCACGCAACCGCTCCAATCATAGTTGAATTGATAAACTATCAGGCGATCGCACTGAAGTAAATTTCGTACTTCTTGGGTCGTTACTTTAAAAATTTCGTCGATGTTTTGTGAGCGACGAATTTTGTCAAAAATTTCTAGAATGACTTTTGTTTTGTTTGCCGACTTCGCTTCTGTTTGACTGGGATTATTCATTGTTCGCAGTAGACACAATCGTTAATCCAGTTTGTCCTAATTAATCATTAACGGCAATATTTGAGCATAAATTTTCAAAACAGCTCAAACTATAGCAATTTAGCATTTTATTTGGGGAATACTAGGTTGATTCGAGCCACCCATCATTTTTCCAGAAATAAGCAAGGTGACTGATTTATCAAAAGCAAAATAAAATATGTCTAATAATTTTAATAATGTTGCTACCAATAAAATCTGTCCTGCTATTATCTGTGTTGATGATGAGCCAGGAATTCTGCGTAGTTTGGGTGAGCAGTTAAAGCGCTCCCTCGGTCAAGACTTCGATATCGAGTTAGTCGATAGCGGGGTTGAAGCGATCGCTCTTTGTGAAGAGTTGGCTGCAGAGGAGATTGATTTTCCCCTGATTATTTCCGATCAGATCATGCCTGAAATGACAGGGGATAAGTTACTGATTGCGCTACATGAGCTCTATCCCGACGCTCTCAAAATTTTGCTGACAGGACAGGCAAGTGCCGATGCGGTAGGAAATTTGGTTAATGCTGGCGCTTTATATCGCTATATCAGCAAACCCTGGAGCGAAACTGATCTAATTTTGACGGTGCAGGAAGCTCTAAAAAGCTATCAACAGGAGCAGCAGTTAGCAGAGCAAAATAACATTTTAAAAGCAGTCAATAAACAGTTAGAACAATCTATTTTTGTGCTGAGATTGACTTTAGAAGCGACAGCCGATGGGATTATTGTTTTAGATGAAGCAGGCAAAATTATTGACTACAATCAAAAATTTATTGATATCTGGGGTCTTCCTGCCAAGACTCAATTCGACCTCGAACAAATATCGACTCTGATCCTCAAAGAGTTATCCGAACCCTATGCCAACGAGCTTCACGAGCAATATACTCAATTTACTTGGGATAATTATGACTGCCTAAAATTAAAAAATGGCAAAACTTTAGAATGTTACTCCCAAGCTCAAGCTCTCAAAGAGCAACAAATGGCTCAAGTATGGAGTTTTCGTGATATTTCTGAACACAAAAAAGCTCAGGATATTATTCAGCATCAGGCATTTCATGACTCTCTAACCAATTTACCGAATCGAACTCTATTTGATTGCAAATTAGCCCAGGCGTTGAGCGAAGCAGTAGAAACTCAAACAATGTTAGGGGTGATGTTTATCGATTTAGATCGATTTAAAACGATTAACGATTCTCTTGGTCATGCCGTCGGCGATCTCTTGTTGAAGAGCGTAGTCGAAAGGCTAGAAGATTGCCTAGATGATAGCGATACAATCGCTCGTTGGGGAGGAGATGAATTTACCGTCCTTCTGCCTGAAATTAGCTGTCGCGAAGATGCCTCGGCGATCGCTCAGAAAATTCTTGATGCTCTCAAGCCAAGTTTTAATCTGGATGGACATTACCTACACATCAGTAGCAGTATTGGAGTTGCTGTTTTTCCTGACGATGGCAATGATGCCGACACTGTTCTAAAAAATGCCGATGCAGCCTTATATTGGGTGAAGGAAAAAGGTCGCAATAGTTATCAGCACTATAATCTCAGTCTTAATTCCCAAGCGGATCAATTACTAAACATTGAAAATAATCTCCACCATGCCCTAGAAAGAGGAGAGTTTACCCTGTACTATCAGCCGATTATTGAGGTTGCCAAAGGCAAAGTGGTCAAAATGGAGGCTTTGCTTCGCTGGCAGCATCCCAATTTAGGTGTAGTTGCGCCCGATCTATTCATTCCTATTGCGGAAGAAAATGGCTTGATTATTGAAATTGGTGATTGGGTATTACAAACAGCTTGCGCTCAACTAAAAGCATGGCAGTCGATGGGCTTGCCAGACCTAGAAATCTCGATTAATCTGTCTGCCCGTCAATTTTACAACAACGATTTGGTAAACAAGATCGAGCAAATTTTACAGGCAACCGAGCTAGATGCTCAAAGCTTAGAGCTAGAAATAACCGAGACAGCAACTATGCACAACACAATGCTGGCTAGAGATATACTGTCGAATTTAGCCCAGATGAATATTTCCTTGTCAATGGACGATTTCGGTACGGGATACTCATCTCTTAGCTATCTAAAAGATTATCCGTTTAGCACCTTAAAGATAGATCGTTCCTTCATTACAGATTTAAATCTCAGTTCTCAAAATCTAGCTATTATCAAAGCAATCATTACCTTGGGCAAGGGTTTAGACCTGCAAATTGTAGCGGAAGGAGTAGAAACAGAGCAGCTCAAAAATCTGCTTCTAACTCTTGACTGTGAATACATGCAGGGTTACTTTTTTAGCCAACCTCTAACTGCAAACGAAGCCAGCAACCTTCTTCTCCAAACCATTTGTAATTTGTACTGATTAGCGATTAGCTGCCCCCTTAGCTTGTCACTTCATATTTTTTCTAATTGCTTCTAATTCTTCATCGACTTCCCACTGTTGAAATTTCGC
>JBCBEA010000129.1:0-8831 GCA_038529195.1 Cyanobacteria bacterium J06600_6 | reverse complement strand
CTCAAACCCAAACAATTGTTGGTGATGAAACTAGACGATCGCAGGCGCAGCATCATCGCTCCTCTGATTACGATGTGTATGCACCTCACTATTGTCGAAAACTTAAGCGAGAAAAGGGAAAATCCATTCTGCTATTGTCTGGACGAAGTTACTAGTTTGGGAGTATTTGCCAAACTCAGCGAACATATTAACGAATATCGCTCTAACGGTGGTATTCCTATACTCGGAGCGCAGAGTCTGAATCAATTTTTTGAACTTTACGGCAAAGAACGGGGCAAAGCATTAGTTTCAGGTCTATTTACCCACGTCCTGTTTGGACCAAACGACTCGGTAACAGCCGAAGAGTACTCTAAAAAGATTGGTAATAAAACTGTAGTTACTACTTCTGTATCGCGATCGCGATCGGCAAACGGGGCATCTACTTCTACCAGTCAGCAGACTCATCAAATTCCTTTGATAAGTGTCGATACGATTGAACGTTTTCCTCAAGGAAAAGCGATCGTGCTAAATCCAGGTTATGGCGACAAGAACGATGTCAAAAGACCAGTCATGGGTAAAATTGGCGTACCCAAAGAAGATATCGATCGCGCGATTGAAGCAGAAACCGTAATCTGGAAAGAAAAAATTCGTCCAGTCTTAGCTCGAAGAAAAGCTCAATTAATCGAGTCTCGCGAGCAGAATTACATTGATCTGAGCAAGTTGAATGAAACTCAAAAGCAGGATTGGACAACCGTACAGTTAAATCTCAGACTCACTGCTGCCGAAGAATTGCTTCCCATGCCTCCAAATAGCGACCAGTAGAAATCTATAATTATGAATTTACAAAATTCTATATTTACATAATTGCAGAGCTATCAATTTTTGAGATGTAATCTGCCAATTGCCGTTCGGATCGCGCCTGATGCTAAAACGCGAGATCAAGTATCTGCTATTGAAGTATTGGCAGCAATTCTTACGATCAACAATTTTTGTAATTATACAAATCCACAACTCTATAATTATGGATTTGCAAATTGCTTCTAGCTCAGTCAAAATAAATCTTTCCAAACCATTGTCAAAACCCTACATCTACAGACAAGGCATAAATTTAAAATTATAAAATTCTGTAATTACAATAATTTGGATTTGTCGCCAGCTACGATCTTTTGGAACAGAAATAGAATGCACGCTAGTTTAATCTAAGCATATGCCGATTATGCAATTATGTATTTTCAGCATTGCATAATTACAGGTCTTAATATCGCGATTGACTTTTAGCTTAATGCAATGGTTTATCTAGCAACACACTATCCGTCTCTAGAAAATGACAGATCAAAGTATAGCCATTAGCTTATTGAATCTGTAATTACATAAATTTATAATTTTGCAATTGTATAAATACAGACCGATTTAAGCGCAACAGAGCCAGTTTGTTTTTCATAATTATCAATCAGCTTTGTTGAAATAAAAACCATAACTACATAGTTTTGCAATTATAAAATTACATAGCTCTGAAACTATAAAATTATGTAAATCCAAATTTACAATAAATCCTAAAAACAAAATTGTGTGATGCAATATTATAGAAATTTATAATTTCAGCTTTTTATAATTTTAGAATTACACAATTACGATTATCCTCGCAGCACGAGCAAATTAGCAAGCCAATGAGAAATTCGTCAGCTTACGCCATTTTTTCTAAGGGAGAGCTAGTGAAGGTCTAAATGTAGGCATGACTTATTTTTTGTAATTACATAATTATAAAACTCCGAATTTACATATTTTCATAATTTCACCATTACACAATTACAGGTGTTAGATTGGGCGGTGTAAAAATCTCAAGCTCAATCCGACAATATGGACATTTGTATTTTGGGGTTAAAGGGGGGTATAGGCAAAACGACGACAGCAATTCATGTCGCTGCCTATATGCAACGTTTTGGAGAAACGCTATTAATCGACGCAGATAAAAATGGTTCTGCTTTACAGTGGGCAGAAAAAGGTCTTTTACCATTTAATGTTTGTAATGTGGAAGGTTCGGTAAAACATATCCGCAAAGCGGAACACGTAATTACAGATACCAAAGCCAGACCAGAAAAAGAAGAAATTCAGGCGGTGGCTGAAGAATACGATCTATTAATTTTGCCTACTCCACCAAAAGCATTGGATATGGAGGCTCTACTTAAAACCAGAGATATGTTGATTGATTATGGAACAAACTATAAAGTTCTATTGACCATCACTCCTCCGCCAAGAAAAAGACCAGGAGGAGGAGAAAAAATTCCTAGTACTAAAGAAAAAGAAGCTCGCGAATTATTAGAAATGGAAGAACTTCCTATTTTTAAATCTACGATCTATCAATACACGGCAGTAGAAAAGTCTCCTCTGTCTGGTGTAACGGTAGACAAATACGAAGATTCTTACTCAGCGATCGCTTGGCAATGCTATGAAAATTTAGGGAGAGAAATTTATAATGGCGAAAAGTAGTCCCAGTTTGGCAGATCTCAGCCGTATGCGGAGAGAAGCAAGAAAAGCGAAGAAAAGCAATCCAGAGGGATCTTCCCATCAGCCATCGCTTCAAGAAACCGTTGTGGAGGTTTCCTCAGTTGCCCTACCTCCAAAAGAAACACCTTCAGATAAGGCACAGAAGCAACGAGAGACCCGCCCGCAAAGTAGTAAAACTGAGACTCCACAAAAGCCTCAACCGACCTCCGCGCTTGACTCTGAAGAAGCAAAACCTGCCGAAACTGAAGAGCAAACTAGTTCGACTCAAAGCGATCGCAGATCTGAAACGAGTAACAATTCAAAATCAAAGATAGTTCCAGAACAAAAGCCTTCTGAGGTTGAGGAACAAAAAAAAGTTGGTAGACCTAAAGGTATAAGAAGCAATCCCGATTATGAGTCTACAACTATTAGACTTCACAAACAGGTTAAAGCTAAAGCGCGTTACATATTGTCTACTCAGCCAGAAAAAATGGACTTACAGACTTTGCTTAATAACCTGCTAGAAGACTTTGTTCGAGAACAAGATGTCTAATACTGTAATTGCATAATTCTAAAAATGCAAAATTGTATAATTACAAAATTGCATAATTGCGGTATTTAGAAAACAGGTAGCGTAAGTTTCTATCGTAATTGTAAGTTGATGCGCCTGAATTCCGAACTAATTTTCTGACAGCAAATTTTAGAATTGTGCAATTATAAATTGCTGTAATTATGTAATTTCAAAATCCTGTCTGTTTCGCGTGGCTAGAACAACGATCTTGATTTTTTCTTCCTCGACGGTCGCTTAAATCCTTTCAGCTTCTGCTTCTTAATTGATTCAGAATCATTTTCTCGTTCGACAATCTCAGGAGCTTTGGCTTTGGCAGGTTGCAAATCGATAATTTTCTGCACTTCACTAGACCAATCTTTCTCTACCAAATTTACAGGATAAATATCTCGATACTTTTCTCGCCAATACTTTTGATGAATTGACTTGGGGGCATTGGGATGGTCTGACCCCGCTAATGCATTACCCCAGAGCAAATCGACGCGATTGACTAAATAAAATATGGGCATGGCAAACCAGGGACAATATAGATACCAGTTGACCAAGCAAGCTTTGAGCACTAGCTTATCAATATCTGTTCCAACCATATTCAAAACTTGGTTGCTAGGTTCCAGGGTCATTACCCCAGTACCAATTGCAGGTTCATAGCCCATTTGCAGGCGAGTATCCTGACAATTGCTAAAAAGCATCTTTGCCATCGCGACAGCCACTGTATTGGGGGTCGGAAAATATCCTGTATGCTTCTGAGAATCTTTTCCTTTCGCTTCAACAATTAAGCTTCCCCAATAGTCTTGGGGCTGATAAAGCAGATGAAACAAATTAAACAACTGATAGAGAACCATGCTGCATCCTTCACAGCCACTTGGTTCGGCAGGTAATTGCTCAAACCAAGGATGAGGATGTCCAAAACTGTAGAGCAACCAGTCTAGAAAATATTCTATTCTGATCAACAGACTGGTATAACCACCTCCAGTCAGCATCTTATCCAGGCAAATCTCTAGCATTTTAGATCCTTTGCTGTGACTAAAAAGACCTTCGCCAAAAGTAATTTGCGGAATTGGTTCTTTCGGCAGAATATGTTTTTGAATACCTGCCAGTCTTATTTCTGGATCTGGTTCTTGAAGCAGATGAAATTTGTCGGCTGGGACGAGCTAGAGTCGATGCCAATATTCCCATCTGCCGTGAAGCAAAGCATCATGATTATAAAGATGGGCAAACAACCAGCCATGTTTTAAGTCCCGCTTAAGATTGGGAATATATTTAGTTTTTAAAGGGCGGTCGTACTCTTCCCTGGCGATCGCATTTTTGTTGGGAACTTGGCTATAAACAGAAAAATAGTTCAAAGGAATAAAAAGGAATAGTTTCACCTTTCTGTAGTTGCCAAACTCTAAATCTCAGTTTTGCCGATTAAAATAGTGGATGCACTCTTTAATTTTGGTTCGGTCAATTTCAAAGACGATTGCTTTGATTAGTAACAATGTTTTCTACAGTTTGGGACTGCAAAAGTATGTCCCCGACTGCGAGCTAAAAAATATCTCTTCTCAACATCTTGAAGAGCAGGCTCTAGAAAAGCTTTTAGCGAATTTCGATTTAGTTATCTTAAAGAGTGAGTGGGCTTCGCCTGAAAAGACAATCAATCTAGTTAAATCCATCTTGGAAAATCAAACTCAGGTCATTTATCTGGCGAAAGATCGAGATAGCCTGATTCCCCAGCTATATTCTGTAGGCTGTCAGGGGATTGTCGAACAGCAGCGAGTTGAAGAGCAGTTAGCGATCGCTATAAAAGCAGTAGAGAGTGGCGGAACTTATTATTCCCAAGGTCTGTTTGATAACAGCCAGATGGTTTTACTCGGTCCTTTGATCGAACTATTTAAAGAGCTAGATTCTACTAAGCAAAAGCTTACGCCGAAAGAAAGAGAAATCGCTGAGTTTTATACTGAAGGGCTATCTTTAACTGACATTATGAAAGAGTTAGAGATTTCCAAATCCACTATCAACACTCATATGGAATCAATTAGAGGAAAGTTCCAGGTTAACTCCAATCGAGAAATTATTACCAAATATCAGATTGGAAGATTGAAGTCGATAGAAGCTTAATAGCAACACATCAGCATCAGTTTGGCAGTCAGATTACAAGTGTTATAGGTTAATTCGTGTTTGGTAGTTTCGATCTGGTTATTGAGCCAAACTAACTGCTCGACTGAAACCTGTTGTAGTTCGCGACGCAGGAAGTACAGCCGTTTTACATTGCCAATTTGGGCAAACTCAGCAATCTCGGCATCATTGAGATTACTGTTGATTCCAACAGCAGTTTGCATTAATAAAGTAAATTGAGTCCCCAAACTCGACAAGATCGAGCGTAGCGAAGCCATGCCGTTAGGCTTATCGCCAGTAAATGCCGTTAGTTTAGTAATGTAACTAGGTATTTCACTTCGTCTGCGTTGCAAAATCATTTCTTTGAGTTCAATAGCACTGGCGTATACAGAAGGAATAATTTTCCGAACCAAAGTTAAGTCTGGATTGTTAGACAGTACCGCAATAGTCTCCAAACCATTACGCAGCATGGCGAAATTGTTATTAAGAGCATGGCGAAGATATTCTTTGACCTCAGAAGACAGATTCAATCCAAGTCGATCGGCGTAAAAGTCTATTCCGCGACCTATGGCTCGATCGTTCCAATTTGAAGGTAGTTTAGAATCACTGACTAGATAAGGCTTAAGAGCTTGGGCTACTTTAGTTCGGCTGTCGAGACTTTCTAAAATTAGAAAAAGTAGATTTTTGGATTTGTTGAGTCGAGGAATCTGACTTAGATCCAAATGTTTTGATTCTCCCCGTGATAATTCTAAAACTGTAGCCGTAACTTTGCCTGTTAAATTAAGAGTCAGGCATTTAATACAAGCTTGTTTGATGTCTTCTGAAGTAGAATACTTTTCTAATCTGTAGCTGGCGAGTATCTGTTTTATATGTTGCTCGATTAAGACTCGGTCGTTACCTGTAAGTATAAATAGCATGAGATGAAAATATTTAATATTGAGTAACCAGTCCGAAATAATAGATAGGACTGGTAAATTGCACTATTGCTGAGGGGTATATGGTCTATGTCCTGTAGGAAATGCAAATTGATGTTGGGGAGCAGAGAAAGAGGACTGTCCTAAAGGATACCGCTTTGCATACGGTAACTGACTCGTAGCGATTTGATTCGCAGTTTGCAAAGCTTGAGCTAATTGAGGTTGAGTCTGCACTCGATTGACTAACATATCAGGTGAAGACTGAGACAAAGTGACAGGAGATACATCTATTTGTGTACTCATCTGATTCGCTTCTACCGTCTTTTTATTCTCCAATGGTTGCCAAACTGTAAGAGCATGATACAAAGTCAGACGACACTTGGCTTGAGCGTTAGAACTATTACCCAACTTACTAATAGCAGGAATAACTACCTTTAACATCCGATCGGCATTAGCCACAAAGTGAAGACTGGTTCTGGGCATAGCCATAATCTCAATTGTTAGATCTATAAACTCCACTAGTAGCTGCTTGGGATAGAATCCCCGATCGCAAATTCTTTGCAGAACCCGATCGAGTTGGATGTAGTCTCGATTTTCAAAGGCAAGAAACAAATCTTGTAGACTTTCTCTAGCAATTTGGGGACAGAGATCGGCAACTGTAACGCGATCGCCAACCGTTCCTAGAGTTTGTAATGACTGTCTTATCGAACCTTTGTTATATTCGTAAATCCTTTGTGCCTCTTGTTCGCTTAAGGCAATTCCTTCATGATAGGCAACGTTTAATAGATACCCCGTAACGAGATCGCGAGGTACAGTCTGAAACCGCAGAATCCTTGCTCGCGAACGAATGGTTTCGAGTAATTTATCTTCTTCTGTAGTGCAGAGAATAAAGATGGTGTCTTGAGGCGGATCTTCTAGCAGCTTGAGCATGGCATTTTGAGCGGGCTTGCTCATTTGATGACACTCATCGATTATAAAAATTCGATATTTTGAGTCTATAGTGTTGACCTGACACCTTTCAATAATGCCTCGTACATCATCTACGCCATTTTTATCCGCACCATTAATCTCATTAATAGTTAGATGGTTGTCGTTCAGATGACTCAGACAGCTACTACACTGATTACAGGGTTCGACTCCTACTTTCTCTTTACAGTTCAGACTTCTTGCCATGATTCTAGCAAGAGTAGTTTTGCCAGAACCAGAAGCCCCTACTAATAGAAATGTAGTCTGCAATGGTGTTTGCAGCAAACTTGCTTGAGCGATCGCTACTGCTACCCTTTGTCCTACTACCTGAGCAAATTCAATCGGTCGATATTTTATTGGTAAATTCATCTCTTCCAAAATTTTTGACTGTACCCAAACCAAAAGTCTGAGTACTTTAATTCACCTCACCTGTCCGACAGGACTCATTAAATAGCTGTAAGCTTTAGGCTTCTATCTCTAAGCTGTTGACTTGTGGTGCTACCTACTTAATAGCTTCAGATTAGATGCGGTAAACTTTCGCCTTTGTACTCAACATGTTCCAGACTTGCTTCAAGCGTAGTTCAGCAGTCACAGGTCTAATATACTGTCTAATTGGCTTATGGCTTATAGCTTATAGCTTACGGCTGGGGCGAAGCCCCCTTACTCCGCAACCAATTGAGTTAAGCAGTACACAGCATCATCATCCTCAACCAAAATATTGTTACAGGCTACATCCTCTCCCTCTTCAGGAACTAGATTTAATTGAAGCGCGATCGTTTCCGATTTGACTGAAGCGACTACTTTAACTAAATAATCAATTGGTAAACTAAGCCTAATAGGTTCTTCAGCATCATCATTATCATTACTACAGTAGATATTTTCCGCGCCGCTACCTGCTTCGGTGGACTGAGTTAAAGTACATTCTTCACCATCAATCTTAAATTCAATCTCGGAAGATGCTACCTGATGTCTTTTCAAAGCTGCTTGAAGTTCGCTCCGATTAAACTCGACTGAAGTATCGTTTCTGGCAACAGATGCTTTAATCTTTTCGAGATCGGGAAATTTACCTTTGAGAGTCTGCACGGTACATTCAACATTTCCCCAACTAAATCTGACTGACTTTTCGGAAATAGACAGAGTAAAGTCCTCGGCATTGTTGGCAATAAAAGTTGCTGCTCTTTTGGGCAAAACTAAAACAAGATTATCTACTGCACCCATGTCATCATTTTCTACTGAATCGACCTGTAGTGTAATATGACCCATTCCTGGTTCGGAAAGACCAGTTAGCGTCAACTCCAAAGATTCGGATTCTTCATTAGACTCATTTGTCCCTGCTTGAAGCTGAAGGCAGATTCCGCTAATAATACTTTTGGTATCGCTGTCAGCAAAGGGCGTAACCCGATCTAATGCCTGCTTAAATTCTGAAGCTTTAACTTGGGCTACAGCAGTAAAATCTGCATTATGTTCGGGAATTGTATCTTTGTAAGTGATGAGGCTGTGTTGGTAAGTCTCTTTCTGATTGTCGATCGCTACCTGTTCGAGAGAAAGATGCAGTTTGTGATTGGAATTATCTAGAGTAGCAGCATAGTTTTTTAGCTGTCTGCAACTCACCTGTACAGTCGGGGAGGTAGAGGTTTTGTTAGCTTTATGAGTAATTCTGACTCCGATGTCTCCACCCACGCTAAAAATACTCTGACCATTGCTAACTTCAATACACAAGCGATCTAATCCTTGCTGATTGCTAGTTACTGCTGCATTGAGTAAGGTTAAATTACTCAGTAATACTTTGGGTGTACATTGACTGTTAAACCCAAAGTATTACTGAG
>JBCBEA010000128.1:0-8839 GCA_038529195.1 Cyanobacteria bacterium J06600_6 | reverse complement strand
TTCTATAATTAGTGTTTGACTATTTCGCGAACTATTGATGAAGCTATTTAGTTTGACTATTTCTGCTAATACTTGCTTATTTGTCCGATAGAGAAAAGGATCTAAAAAAAGGCTGCTAGGATAATAAATGTTTTGTATTTGTCCATGCCATATTCTTGTGTCTGTTGTTAGCTAAATTACATTGCTTTTTCCTCCGATAGTTTGTTTATGAGGCTCTTTTATATTTTTAATTTGTCTATCTGTAAGATTGGGATTTAATAGAGCAGATTCTATTAGTCGGCAGTTAGTTATATTAAAAAAGTCTTTGGTACAAAAAAGAGATGAAGAGATAGGAGATTGAAAAAAGGTGTGATAAGCAGCAAGAATGCTTAGTAAAGCTGCAAATATAAATACCAGCCATTGGTTAGCGGGATATTGTTTGAGTTTTAGTAGTTTGGGACTACTCTCGACAATTCTAAGCATTATCTATATCTGTTTTTGGCTGTACTTTCCTTCAGTCAAATAATAGTCAATTAAATATTGCGATAGTTTATTGGCAACATTAGGATTTATACCTATACTTGTTGCCCATTGTTTTCTTTGCTCTAGTTTAGTTCTAAAGTCTTCTACAGAATGGGTTACTTGATTTGGCTTCAGCTTATAAGCTAGCTCTTTGTACTTTAGTCTTTTAGCTAGATGTAAGATTATTTGGCGATCTAATCTGGCAATTTCATATTCTATGGTCTGATAGTCTTCCTCGGCTTTAGTTTGCATGGTTTTTAATATAATTATGTTTGATCTTAAATAAACAGTAGCGGTTTATCTTTTAAGGGTGCAAAGGCTTCTGAATCAAATTTATATAGGCTTGCAGGACGACCAGCACCGCGAGATACTTTTTCGCCTGTATCTGATAGAAACCCTAGCTTTAATAGGCGAGACCTGAAATTAGAATAGTCGGAAAAATTTTCACCTAAAATTGTGCAGTAAAGTTGATAAACCTCATTTAGGGTGAATTCTGGTGGCAGAACATCAAAAGCAATCGGGCTGTATTGCAGCTTATTCTTCAGCCGATTCCAGCCATAGTTCAGTATCTCATCATGATCGAAGGCTAGTTTAGGAATTTCATTTACCTTATACCAAGCTAGATCATAATCGTCTTTATTGATTATTTTTGCAGCTTCGTATCGAACTAAGGCAAAGTAGCTAACGGATAAATATCTAACGCCAAAGCTATCGGGATTTTCTCGCGGATCTCGATTGGGATCGCCAAAGGAATATAGCTGTTCTAAATATAGATTATCTACCTGTATTTTTTCTGATAGGGTACGATATGCAGCATCGGTTAATGATTCTCCTTGTCTAACTAAAGTTCCTGGCAAACTCCAGGAGTTCTTAAAAGGTTCTTCCTGTCTTTTACGTAAGAAAACTAATACCCGATTATAGACAGTATCTACAGAGAAGATTACGTTATCTACCCCAACCTTAAAATCAGCTAGCTTTTCTGATTTACTGTTATTTTCTAACTTATCTTTAGAATCAACTTTCATATTAATCTTAAATAAAAATTACTTATTACTCTTTAGCCTTTACCTCTTATCCTATTTCCTCTTACCTTCTACTTTCTACCTCATCGCTAACGCCATATAAATTATGTCGATAAATATAATCTCTCACGGAGGGAGTAACTAAACGTCGATCTTTTTGGAGACGGTAGGTACTAGAAGATACTTTCGGCGCATTTAAACTGGCGATCGCATATTCGCCTCCTAAATCGGCAAAATCAGCTAAATCCTGGGTTTTGATGGTATATCCTGAACGAGGGACTATTAATACTTTCACTTGTGCTAGTAACTCTTCAATACAATACCAGTTGTGAATTTGCGGCAAAATGTCTGAACCGATGATCAGGCTGAATTCTACCTCTTGTCCCCATTTTTCTCTCGCCCGTCTGACGGTAATAAAAGTAAAGCGATCGCTTAATTCTGGATGCAGACTGATATTATTGAGCTTAAGATCGGTAACCCCCTGCTGCAACATCTCTGTACGATATTTCAAGGGAGTCTGATGTTGTTTAAACGGGTTATCTGATGCCCAAACTACAACGCGATCGTAATGCTGTGAGAGCCAGTGTAGTATGGTCTGATGTCCTATGGTTGGTGGATCGGCGCTAGTGCCAAATAAAGCAATTTTTTCCATTAGATACTTGGCGTATATATTTATTTTGTCACTCTGATTGTGATTGACTATCCTGACAAGGGGTTAAAGGTTAGACGAGTCTATCAACTTTCTGCTTAGGTTGAGGGAAGATTAGCTACAGCTTGTGGTTTGGCTACCGACTGACGTAAGGCAGCTAAGTCAGATGAGATATTAACAGAAAAGGATTGAGGATTATCGATCTGGCGCACATCTTTGGGCAGACTGGCTACGGAAATAGCCGTACGCTGACGTATTTGTTCTAAACTAGCATCTGCTTGTTGTCTCACACCCGACTGCATCACTAGCTCTAATAAACCTTGCTCATTATCTCCCACAGCTTCACTCTGTAAACCCAAACGATCTGACTGTATTTTGCCATTAATAGTCGTGCGAAAAATTTGTTTACAGCCTGGATAAGTTAATTTTCCTTTTGATTCTTTCATAGTGGGTATGTTATCAATTTCTACCAGCTTGTATACGCCATTAACTGGTACCCCTGTAACCAACTTTGTGCCAATACCGTAGCCATCTAAGACTGCACCTTCTCGTTTCAGTCTCATGATTTCATATTCGTTTAAATCTCCGCTGGCAAATATCTTAGTTTCTGGTAAGCAAGCCTGTATCTGTTGGGACAGCTTAACTAAATCTCCTGAATCAATTCTTACTCCTGCAACCCTTCCTTCTCCTGCTTCTGATTGCTGCTGTAATCTTTGGGCTGCGGCAACGGTGTCATAGGTATCTATTAATAGTGGTGCGTTAGGGAAATAAGTTTGAAAGGCTTGAAAAGCATCATCTTCACTACCGGAAATGACGTTAATTGCCATGACCAAAGCATGAGCCATAGTCCCCCTGGGCTTTTCTCCCAGTTTTAACGCTGCCAAAACATTAGATGTACCGTCAAACCCTGCTGCTAAAGCTGCCCTTGCTGCCCACACTGCACCCTGAGGACTAAATGCTCTTCTTGTGCCAAATTCGAGAATATCTGCCGTCGATCCTGCTACGTCTCTAATTCTCGCTGCTTTAGTCGCAATTAAGGTCTGATAGTTAATCGTATTGAGTAAATAGGTTTCAACTAACTGTGCTTGCCACAGCGGTGCTTCAATTCTCAGTATTGGTTCATTCGGAAAGATTGCTGTTCCCTCTTGTACAGCCCATACATCTCCTGTAAACCCGCCCGACTTTAATAGCTGCCAAAATTGCGGAGGTGCATTATCAAAAATCCCCGTTTCTTTTAATGCCTGAACTTGCGACTTACTAAAGCTGAGCTGTTCCAAATACTCCAAAGCCTGTGCCAAACCCATCGCAATTAGATAGCCAAAGCAATCGGGCAAGCGTCGGGTAAATAGCTCAAAACTAGCCCGCTTCTCTGCTATTCCTTCTCCTGCATAGCAAGCAGTCATCGTTAATTGATATAAATCCGTTAATAAAGAGAGGTCTTGGGGATTTACATCCAGTCCCTCTTTTGCTATATTTATTTTCATAATAGAAATCTGTTTTATTTTTGGTATTAATTACTATAAGTATAAGCATAAAGTCAGCACAAGTGTCAACTAAAGATCCGTCATTGTTGACAGGTTCAAACAAAATCTTGATTTAAAGGATTAAAGATAAAGGGATCGTTCCGGGCAAAAATCTCTTGGCAACCAAAATTTCGCTTCTGCTATATGCATATCAATGTGTGTACCGTTTTTCTGCATAAATAAATCGGCACTGCCCTATATATTAGTAACCTTTCTTACTTCAATATTTAAAGTGGGAAAGATAAACAATTGGGTAAACATAATTTACTCAAACAAAGTACACATTTTTACTTGTATAGAGAACGTTAATGAAAATACTACAATATTGCTTAATTGGATCTTTAGCTTTAGGAGCGACAAGTATCCCATCTTTTGCTTCTGATTTTGGTAATACTGAAAATAATTACTCTCCTCAGGCTATTGCTAGTCAAAATAAAACTTTTGAGGTTGTAGACATTACCCATCCTGAAGGCGCAGATGGAAAATATTTCAACTTTCAAAACAAACAGGTAGATCGCCTTCTTGGCAGAACGAATTGGAATAGCACTAAATTACTGGTACGTAATTTACGCACACAAAAAGTAAATGTTGTTGTCTTGTGGCGTAAACCAAATAGAGGCGGAAACTTAAACTATCGATATGGTCATGGTCGCTGGAACGATGGTACGGCAAAGAGTGGTCAGTGGAAAATAGGTGATGAAATTAAAATCCAAGTGCCTCGCGGTTATGCTAAAGTCCTCGACGTCAATCATCCTCAAGGCGCAAATGGAAAATATTTCAACTTTCAAAACGAAGAAATAGATCGTATCGTTGGAGGAACTAATTGGGATGGCAAACAGTTTTGGGTGCGTGATTCGAGAACGGGAAAAACAAGTGTGGCGATATTATGGCGCAGACCCTACGGAGGGAGCAACTTAGACTATCGATATGGTCATGGTCGCTGGAATGATGGTACGGCACAAGGCGGGCAGTGGAAAGTAGGATCGAATATTGATATTTTTTAAGCCCTACATTAGACTTCTTGCACGAATAAATGATCAGGGCTTTTTCCCTTTTCCCTTTTCCCTTTCCCCTTTTACCTCCTACCTAGATAGTTGATGGTGATTTATGCAAGAAGTCTATTATTGAGGAGCCGTGTAAGAGCAAAATTCATACACGGTTTTGAATGAGAGATCTAGCTGTACGACTACGACTTCTAGTTCAACCCCCAATTAAATCTACTCCTAAAATTAGGAGTAGATCTAGCAAGCGAACCAAGAATGACTTTAAGCCGTCTAATTTACTAGACAAAATTAAGTTTATTAATTGGGAGGATAGATTAGTTACTGTACGCTCTACTCAGGCAGGTCAATAAATATCTGCTGATTAGCCTCTACCCCGTCTAAAATTTGAGTGCGATCGCCTAAATATAGACCAACTTGTACGGGTTGGAATACAGGATCGCCGTCTTCGTCGGGAATCATGACTCCCTGTTCTCCATCTTCCGTAAAAATTGCCACGGTAGGCACAACCAAACTATTCTCTAGCTCTTTGCCAATAAAAGTAACGTCCACGTTCATCTTAGATCGCAGGGTATCTCTACCAGTTAACAATTTAACCCGCACCTCAAAAGATGTAACGTTCTCTTCGATTACAGCTTCAGGAGCAATACGCTTAATTTCGCCCTCAAATGTGCGATCGGGATAGGCATCAGCGACAACTTCTACCTTTTGTCCCGGCTGTAGCTGACCGATATCTAGTTCGGGAACTTTAGCGATAATTTCCAATCCTTGCGCCAAAGCTAAAATCGAATTTGCCGAAGCCGAAGCCGTACCAGATCCAGAAGTACTGGGGGCAACATATGCCCCTTCCACTGCATATCTTTGGGTCACAATTCCATCAAAAGGCGCTTTGACAATACTATCCTCATACTGGATTTCCGACTGTTTTAAAGACATCTGCGACTGTTCGAGCGAAGCTTCCAAGGCTGCAATTTCATCGGGTGCAGTTGCCTGCTTTTGCTCTAGGGCAATTCTTGCTTCGGCAATCTCCGCCTGAATTTGCTCGACTTCTGCACTACCAGTCGTTTTTAGCTGTTCTAGACGTTGGCGTAGCTCATTAATATTCGACTGAGCAGCCTGAGCATTATCGCTAATCTCATCAAAAGCGTCCTCAGAAATTGCTCCCTGCTCCAATAAATACTGATTGCGTTCGACTCTTTGCTGTACCAGTTTAAGCCTAGATTGGGCGCTATTAATTTGAGCTTGAGTCTGTTGAATATCTTTGGGAATACGATTTTCTACCTGGTTTAACTTTGCCTTTAGCTGTCTTAATCTTGCCTGAGACTGAGCAATTTCCGCATTGATTTCGGCTCTTCCTTCGCCTAAGACCGCACGATTTTGCTTTAATTCTGCCTGAGCCTGAGAAGTTCGGACTGCTAACTCGCTATTTTCCATTACCGCCAGAGTTTGCCCCGCTTTTACGCGATCGCCTTGTTCAACCAGTAGCTGAACCAAACGCCCTGCATCTTTAGGACTGACATTAACGCTTTTAATAGGCTCTACTCTGCCGCTAGCGAGAATTTCGACGTTAAGATTTTGTTTCTTAACGGGAACAGTCAGCGATTCAAGATCTACTGACGAACTGCTGCTTTTAACAATCTGATAAGTAGTCAAACCCAGAAGAGTTAAACAAATTGCGGCGATCCCTGTAACTAAAACAGGATTACGTTTAGAATTGCTGCCTATAGATGTTTTCATAAATATTTTTATCTAGAAATATAGTTTTTATCTAGATGCTGATTAATCGAGTTATGCAAGGAAAATTATTACTTCCACTATTTCATGGTAGCTATTTCTCTTCAGGAAACGTTTGGTAGTAGCGAGAATGAAGCTCTTAATACCTACTTTTATAGTTCCCAAAGTGCTTTTAACTCTTGCGAACAGTCTGCAACAAAGACAAATAGCTAAGGTCTAGTTCTTGGCGCTCTCCCAAAAGCTGCTCGAATCTCTGCTGTAACTCTGAAAATAGGGACTCTCGCTGTGCCGATCGCAATCCGATGTAGGGAGAAAGAGTACTGAGTAAAGTTAGATAATCTTCTACCGTATAATGAACGGTCACAACCAGGCGATCGCTCGTTTGATTCTGAAAGTAACCCGAGTCAATTACCCCTTGAGCCATTTTGCCAATGTTCTCTTGATGCTCTTGATGCCCCTCGTATTTATCCAATTCAGGCGCATGAGTTTGATAAATATCCTGCAAATCTTGATACATCTCCCAGCTGGGTTGAGGAGGAGTATTCCACAGTAAAACTAACAGTCCATTATCTTTTAAAGCTGTTGACGTTTTGATGTATCTTGCTTCTGGTGTTATCCAGTGGAAAGAAGTTGCAGCCACCACCACATCAAATTTTTTATTCGCTAGATTCCAATCTTCAAACGTGGTATTTATTACTTCAACATTAGGATAATCAGCACATTTGGCTCGTGCGATCGCCCAAGCAGCTTGACTCGGCTCCAGACTAACCATTTCTGCACCCAGTTTGGCTAGTTCAATGGTGACAATTCCTGGTCCCGCACCAATTTCTAATACCGACTTCCTAGGCTCTAATTTTGCTATCTCTTGCATCCTCGCCAGAATCTCTTGAGGATATCTTGGTCGCGTGCGATCGTAAGCTGAAGCTACAGAGTCATACCAGGTAGTTTTATCAGCACAGCGATAAATATTTTTTAAAAGACTAGAAACATCTGCATTCCAATCTTTTTTGCGTTCTGACTGGTCGTCAATACGGCTCATATCCTCAACAATCTAGAGATAATATTTAAAATAAATTAGAGAAAGTTACATAAGTTAATATATCTTGCTATAATTGTTTACATAAGTTAACTGAAGCCTGATTTAAGCAAGGTTAACCTATGGCAATAGTTTTAGATCTACAGCACAGTTTATATATTTAGTTTTTATATTGAATTACTAGATTATTTTGGCGCAAGTAACTTCTAGAGCAAACAATCTTCTCATAATTTACCTCAGTCTGGTAGCTGAGGTTTTTTTTTTGCAAATTAAATGTTTTTCAAGAATCAAGAGAGAATCCGTTGTAGCGGTTCATCGACTGCTCGATACCCTGTTTAAGGCTTAGTTCGATCGCCTTAACCGAAACATACAAAATTTCTTCAATCGCTTTCGATTCTTGGGGTGCAAATTTACCTAAAACATAACTGATGGTACCCGACTGATCTGACTTGCCGATGCCAATTCGCAAGCGGGGAAACTCTTTCACTCCCAAATGAGCAATAATTGACTTCATGCCATTATGTCCTCCTGCTGAACCTGAGGCACGGATACGGAGCCTGCCGACAGGCAAATCCATATCGTCATAAACTACTAATACTGAGCTTGGCTGTACCTTATACCAGTCTGTAACTGCTCTTACTGACTGCCCCGATCTGTTCATATAGGTTAGCGGTTTTAAAAGGCGCACTTTCTTGCCACTAACTGCTCCTTCAGCAAACTGTCCCTGAAAACGCTTATTCTCCTTCAGGGGCATTTGCCAGACCTTTGCCAACTCATCAATCACGGCAAAACCAATATTGTGCCTAGTATTATCGTATTTTGGTTCAGGATTTCCCAAACCAACGATTAATTCGGGAATCATTGAGGCAGTTGAATCAGAAGTCACGAGATATTAGTAGAAACAGACTCGGAAATAAAATAAGAAAACAGACGCAAGAACAATTGTTCAACAACCTGGCTTAGTTAGACTGAAATAGAGCTTCCAAATAAACTTTGGCGCAGGCGCGATGGCTTTGATCCGCTTCAATCGCCTCGTTTGTGTTGTTCTGTAGCAAAAACAAAGATAGGGCAGCAGCAAATACGCGATCCTGATCCCAATGAGGATGAGATTCCAGATAGCTCTTCAAAGAAAAATGGAGTTCTTCGGGAATGTCTGCCAAGATGCTTACGTTTGAATCCATGGTTGATTAAATGCTCCTAAAGTTAAGTATTTTTTGTTCAAAAATTACAATTGCCGTCGTTCCTGTCTGAACCTAGAAACTTTTCCGACCGAGGAGAAAACCGGGTCGTCTATGGATATGAATTAGTCGATATTTTTAAATTAGAGATGTGAGCTCAGACTGATTTGGCGATTGATTGAATGAAGTACTTAC
>JBCBEA010000127.1:0-8874 GCA_038529195.1 Cyanobacteria bacterium J06600_6 | reverse complement strand
ACCACCTGCCTGTATCCGCCATGTGGATTAAACGATACTAACGCCTAAAAAATTAGCGATCGCCTGTAATTTGACTGACTTTAATAAGCGATCGCTTGATGTGCAAGCAAATCATCCGCCTCTCACCAGACTTAAGTATTTCTGCCTATTTATATACTGCAGCATTTAATTGAGGATGGTATGGTAAATCCTGAAGTTGAGAATTAAAGGTCGACTAGGTAAATCGAAAATATGATCAGGAAACCCAAAGTATTGCCTGGAGAAAGTTTTCCTCTAGGTGCAACAGTATATTCTCATGGGGTCAATTTCAGCATCTTCTCGCAAAATGCCTCGGCAATAGATCTGCTATTATTCAACACGCCTGGTGCAGCCAAACCAACCTACGTCATCAAGCTCGATCCAACTCGCCACAAAACCTATCATTATTGGCACGTTTTTATTCCTGAACTTAAGGCAGGGCAAATATATGCCTATCGAGCCTACGGTGAATTTGCTCCGCAAGAGGGATCTCGGTTTGATAAGACTAAGGTACTGCTAGATCCCTACGCAAAAGCGATCGTCGGACAAGAATTTTACAATCGCGCTGCTGCCGAACGTCGCGGAAATAATTGCGCTCAGGCTCTCAAAGGAGTTGTTGTTGATCCGACTACATACGACTGGGGACGCGATCGCCATCCTCGTATTCCTTACTCGCGAAGCGTGATCTATGAGATGCACGTTGGCGGTTTTACCCGCAATCCTAATTCTGGCGTTGCTCCTGACAAAAGAGGAACATATGCAGGTTTAATTGAAAAGATACCGTATTTACAAGAGCTAGGCATTACGGCGGTGGAATTATTGCCCGTCCATCAGTTCGATCCGCAAGATGTTCGCCCAGGCTTAAAAAACTATTGGGGTTACAGTACCATTGGTTTTTTTGCACCCCATCAAGGCTACAGTTCCCAGAGAGATCCTTTAGGTGCTGTAGATGAGTTTCGCGACATGGTTAAAGCCCTACACAAAGCTAATATTGAAGTAATTCTAGACGTGGTGTTTAACCACACGGCAGAGGGGAATGAAAATGGACCAACTCTTTCTTTTCGTGGCTTAGATAACCAAACTTACTATATTTTGGAAGATGATTCAGCAGGCTATAAAAACTATAGTGGCTGCGGCAATACTTTTAAGGGTAATCATCCCGTAGTTGGACGCTTGATTGTTGACTCTTTGCGTTACTGGGTTTCGGAAATGCACGTTGATGGTTTCCGTTTTGATTTGGCCTCGATTTTGTCTAGAGACGTCTACGGCGAACCGATTGAGGATGCGGGGGCGCTGGGAATTTTATCGATTATTGAGTCCGATCCTGTCTTGGCTGGGAGCAAACTAATTGCGGAAGCTTGGGATGCTGCGGGACTATACGATGTGGGCAAGTTTGTTGACCAAGCTGACTGGTTTTCGGAATGGAATGGACCATTTCGCGATGATGTACGGCGTTTTGTCAAAAGCGATCGCGGTACGGTCAAAAACTTGGCTGCGAGGCTTTTAGCCAGTCCCGATATTTATTTTCGTCTCGATACTGATATCAATCGTTGCGTTAACTTTATTACCTGTCACGATGGTTTTACCCTCAACGATCTAGTTTCTTATAACGAAAAGCATAACGAAGCTAATAATGAGAATAGTCGCGATGGCTGCAACCATAACTTTAGCTGGAACTGTGGCGAAGAGGGACTTACGGGCGATCAGCAGACTCAGCAGCTGCGCTGGCGACAGATCAAAAATTTTCTCACTATTCTGTTTTTATCCCAGGGAACGCCAATGCTGTTAATGGGAGATGAAATTAGACATACTCAGTTAGGAAATAACAATGCTTACTGCCAGGATAATGAACTAAGCTGGTTTGACTGGGACTTGGTGGAAAAACATGAAGGACTTTTGCGCTTTGTCAAAAAGCTAATCCAATTTTCTCAGGGGCTAGAAATATTTCGGGAAGAGAAGTTCCTCCAGATCGATAAAGTTAGCTCTAAACCCCATATTATTTGGCATGGACAGCGTTTAAAACAGCCCGACTGGAGTGATGATTCCCGCTGTTTGGCTTTTTCTCTCTGCCATCCTCCCAGCGGAGAAAAATTACACATTATTTTCAACGCTTACTGGGAAGCTTTGGAGTTTGAATTACCATCCTTAAAACTGGGTGATTCTTGGCATCGTATCGTTGACACTTCTTTGGATGCCCCTCATGATATTGCCGATCCTGCAACCTCTCAAAAAATATACGAAGATCGCTATTTGGTTCATGCTAGATCTTCCGTGGTGCTAATGGATAAAGGTAGTATCGTGCCTATTCCTCGTTTTCGAATGTAGTTTAATTCCTTGGCAGGGATTAGTAAAGTCGATCAATTACTATCTTGTGACTTTTAACTTTTAGCGTATTTCTGCCAAATTCTTAGATCTTCAGGACGATCGACATCGGCGAGGGTAGTCAGATAATCGACTTTGAGGTTTAGCTGCTCGGCGATCGCTTTGGTTTGTTTTAACACTAGTTCAGTACCCCAGGTAATGTTGTCGAAAAGTTGGGGTTGAGGACTGTTCAAACCAATGAGGTAATAGCCACCATCTTCGGCAACACCCAATACTAAATCATGATGAAATAGAGAATCAAAGGCTCGATTTAAGATAGAGGAGTCTAAATCTGGACAGTCAATACCAATAATGACAACTCGTTGTTGACCAACCGCAAAGGCATTCTCTAAAGCAGATCGCATTTTTACGCCCAAATCCCCTGCTGCTTGAGGCTGATACTGCTGGTCTTTTCCTAACCATGCCTGCATTAGCTCCATATTTCCCCCTGCAAACTGAATCTCAATCGCCGTAGATCGATCTGAGGTTAAAGCGATCGCCTGCTTTAAGGTGTGTTCCGTCATCGCTCGCTGTAACTCCGCCGCACCAGCAGCACCCAAAGCAGGAATCATGCGGGTTTTAGTTTTACCAGCTTCGGGATAGCGACTAAAGATAATTAAGGTTTCGGTCATTGAGCAGAGATTGGGTAGTAGGTAGTAAATAGTAGGTAGTACAGCTGATCGTCCAAAATTTTTAAAAATAGCTAGCGATCGCTCTTTATCCTTTATCCCTTAAATCCCACTGACTGTAGGGATGTTTGACCAGATAAGAGTTAAAGTATTTCTTGTCGTTAACTTCACGATCAATCCAGGGGGGTAAGTTTACCTGCTGCTGTTCATTCTCTAACTCTACTTCGGCAATAATTAAGCCCTCATTTTCACCCAAGAATTCGTCAACTTCCCAAACTAAATTCTCAATTTGAATTTTATATCTAAATTTATCAATTAAAGGCTGCAGGCAAAGACTATCGAGCATTTCACGCGCATCCTGGACAGGAATTAGATATTCATATTCGGCGCGAGTATGTCCGACGGCCTTACTTTTGATTGTTATGTAGCCCTGTTCGCCAATGATTCTAAATCTAACTGTTGTGCCATTATTCGTGGGGATATAGCCTTGACAATACCTTTTACCCAGATTTGGAGATTGAGCTGCTAAGAGCTGTTTGTGCGATCGCCAAGCGGATTTATTGACGAGATACTTACGTTCTATTTCTGTTCCCATTCGGCGAGTACGACGATATTTAAGACTAAAAGTATCATAAATGAATTGCCGTATTTTAATACGGCGTTGCTGAATCAAGGTATTATTTTAAATCCCTCACGATTAAGTGAATTAATCCAAGAGCTAATAGCGGTGAGCATTTGTGCCAGTGCTGGCTGCGCAAGTCAGAATGCGTTGCATTCCCGCTGATAGCTACGAGCAGACTACTACATGCAGCGCTACGTCCCAGAAGTGGGAAACTAAGCGCCTTTGTCTGTTTCACTTTGTCCTCTTGTGGGATACTTCAGATCAGCAACGCCAAAATACTAGCCTGAAGTTCTCGCCCAGATCGCTAAAATTTATAGGAGCAGATAAATTGAAAAAAGTCGAAGCAATAATTCATTCTCATAAACTTGATGATGTCAAACACAGCCTAATTTCTGCAGGAGTGATTGGTATGTCTATCACCGAGATTAAATCTTTTGGGCACAAGAAAGGCATGACTACGCGCTACCGAGGCACGGAATATAAGGTTGATTTTACAACCAAAATTAGAATCGAAGCCATTATTGAAGAAGAGATGGCAGATTTAGTAGTGCAACAAATATCTCTGGCTGCAAGGACGGGAGAAATTGGCGATGGCAAAATTTTTGTTTCAGATGTTTATGACACTATCAGAATTAGAACCGAAGAAAGAGGGACAAGTGCTATTTAATCTGAGAGTAATCATAATTTAAATAGTAAATAAAATAGCCTTAATAATTGAGACATAAGCTAGCACGTGTACTTTCTGCTAGTTGCCATGTTGATTATTAAAGCGATCGCGATTGCAGCATTATTGCTATTGGTTGGTGATTTCTTATCTACTTTTTTCTATCATGTTCCTGAACATGTTTTTGGCAGATTTCATACTTTAGTACATCATGGTAAGCATAGAAGCTTCGTGCATTACGCGGTTCTCAGTCGAAATCCCCTAGTAATGCTGGACGGTTTTTTCGGTGCATTACCTTACTTTATTTTTGTTCCTTGGGCATGGCATATTTCTCATGCAGGAACTATTGCTGCCCTAATTTTTGGCGAGCTTCACGTTATTTGGCGACACGTTTCAATTATTAATTGGCATACCCCCAAAGCGATCGCCTATTTATGTGCTCTGCTATTTGTTACCACCCCAGAAAGACATCAAAAACATCATCAAAACGCTCAGTTAGCCTATGGTGATATCTTCACTTTTTATCATTTTCCCGCAGTCGCCTGGATGCAATTTTTATTGAATATAAAACAGAAATACCGTCAGAGAACTAGGGCTTAAAGCAGTTCAAAAAGAAGAGTTTCCAAATTAACATATCCAAAGCTTAACCAGAACCTCATATCCTGTTTACTTAACCCGTTTAAACTAAAAGCTAATGTGGTTATGCCAAAGCAATTCATTGAATTATGTTACTGAGTCAAGAAACAAACTTTCGTTTAAAGAGAAGAGAAAAAGAATTACCGTTACAGCAGTATCAAAAAGGAGATGAAATTTCTGTACTGGATGCAGGAATTTGGCAGGTCTTTCGAGGAGTTGTACAGTTAAGCCGAGTTCAACCAGACGGAAGTGAAGTAATCTCAGGCTGGGTTACGGCAAATGGCGTCTTTGGTAACTTTGGAGAGCGTACTACACTATATCGTGCTGTGGCTCTGGGTGACGTTTACATCAAACACTATTCTGATTACGATGTAGTCAAGTATCCTGCTCTTGCCAGACAGTTCTTGGCTCAGTTTAGCGATCGCTTGGTAAAATCGCAGCAGTTACTAGCAGTTATCAGTATTAGCCGAGTTGAAGAGCGTCTCAAAAGTTTGCTACTGATGCTCAAGCAAGAAATAGGACTTGCGGTCGATGGCGGAGTTCGTTTGCAGGTTAGATTTACTCATCAGCATCTAGCGGAGTCCATTCACACAACTAGAGTTACAGTTACGCGCATACTGGGGGATTTCCAATCTCAGGGTCTAGTTTACTTTGACCAAGAGCGTCATCTGGTAATTAAAAATCTATAGCGTAACTATAGCAGCGGTATCATAATATTTGCGCTCAAGTTGTGCTTGAAGCGAGTCTGGGAAACTAGCTATAGTAAAAGTACTTTTCGCTTTACTTCAGGCAATGACTCTACTAAATGTTTGATCGATTAGCTAATTTATTGATTTCGTGGAAAATTTTCCGTCGCTGCTGGAATTTATTATCACTCTCTCTCTTAGTTCTGATGATTAGTTGGGCAGTATGTACCCCTGCTGCGATGGCACTTTTAAGGCAACATCACGAAACGCCAGATGTTCTCCGCTATCATGCTCAAGATTCTCTAAAAGATAGTGAAGGTAATACCTGGCAGGTTTTACTGTTTCCCGACTATACCCAAGGTGAGACTGTAGTTTACTATCTGCGTTTAGTCGGTTTTCCAGGGGTCAATGCTTTTAAACATCCCCAATCTTTAGAAGTTCTTACTGCCCAAGGCAGAATTTTAATGGTGAAGGATGCTTATTCTGAGTCTGCTCCCGCTCCGAATGTTGGTCAATACGACCTAACGTCCCTCGTTAAACAACTGTCTGCTAAACAAAGCTTAAAATTATCAGTTTCCCTAGCAGAAAATAAAAAGCTAGCTCTTGAAATTCCGCAGGAAGTATTGTTAGAGTGGGAGTTGCTGGTGCAAGAAATAGAACATTAGAATCTCAGAGTAGCTTCAAATTACAGTCGAACTAGCCCAAAAATGTCGGACAAAGCCAGCGCCAACTAGCAACATTCTATTCGCTTTGATAATTTACTGTTATTTTAGAGTAGCGATCGGGAATTCTAGAGATGGTATTTTACCGCTAGTTGTTGAAATGGCAATTTAATTTAATGAATGCAGAAGAGTTAGTACTGCTCTATCAGCAGGGCAATAGAGATTTTAGTCGTGCTAATCTCAGCCAAATTCAAATATTACAGGTTGAATTAACCAACGTCGATTTTAGTCGGACAGAGTTAGACTGGGCGAATTTTAGCGGTACCAACCTCACAGAAGCTAACTTTAATCGGGCGAATCTCAGCAATGCTCGATTAATCAAGACAAATATGGCAGGTGCTCATTTAAACAGTGCTGATTTAACCGAAGCCGATCTTAGCTGGGCAAACTTAGAAAACGCTTCCCTTGCTAGAGTTGACTTGAGTGGCGCTAATCTTAGCCAATCTTTTTTTCGCGATGCTAATTTAACTGATGCCGATTTAAGTAATGCCAATCTCAGTCGCGCGAACCTTACAGGAGCAAACCTCAGTCGCGCTAACTTGACAGGTGCAGACCTCACAGGAGTAGATTTGAGTGGGGCAGATTTTACCCGTGCAGACCTAAGCGAAGCTAATTTAACTAATGCAGATTTAAGCTATGCCAGCTTTAACCGAGCGGATATGAGCGGGAGCAACTTGCGTCAGTCTAATTTGAGTCAAGCATCTTTACAGGGAGCAAATTTGCGTTCGGCAAACTTACGTAGTGCTATTTTGTCAGGAGCGATCTTGAAAAACGTGGATCGAGGAAACACCAGTCTGGCTACTATTTCTCAGTTGAGCCTGACTAATTCTCAAAAAGATAACAAAATTGATCTGCGGTCGGCGAATTTGATTGGGGCGAATTTGACTGGAGCCAATCTCCAAAATTCTAATTTCAGATTCGCCCTCTTATTTAAGGCTGTGATTGAAAAAGCAAATCTCCAAAATGCTAGCTTGGTGGACGTTTATCTGCGAGGAGCAAACCTCAGAGGCGCCAGTTTACAAAACAGTGTTTTGAGTGATGTTAACTGGAAAGGAACGGTGATGCCTGACGGCACAATTCATCCCTAGTTTAAATGACTGATTATCCCCAGTTTTCTTCTCAGATTCGGGAACTATAAAGACAAGGGTTATGTAGATTACATTCTCTAAGAGATACACAGGCATAACCAAGAAAATAATTGAGTTCTCTAGTACATGAACAGGCTGAGTTTTTCCTATCTGTTAGTTCTAATCCTTAGTAGTGTCTGGGGTTGGCGATCGCCTATAGTAGAAGCAGCCGAAAAAATTTCTTTTCGCTACGGAATGGTAGAATTTGCCGTACCTGTCGCCTCATTGGAAAATTTTGCTACCACAGGAGAAGTAGACCGCTATCTAGACATTTATTTGGATTCAGCCACTCCGAAAGAGCTAGCCAAACTACAAGAATTAGCAAATTATTCTTTGGAAGTAGATCGGGTAACAGTGTATCGTTTTTTCAATTCGGCACTCGGTCAAAAAATACTCCAGAATCTCGGCGCAATTATCCAGCCCAGTCCCACGAAAGCCGGTCTACATGCCTTGCGCTCTAGTCTTATTCGGGCAGCAGGAGAAAAAGAAGGTTTAAATTTACTCAATGTGGTACGCAACTATCCCGCTCAGACTATTTACATCAACGGCAAAAATGGTTTGAAATTAGCGAATACCTTTGGCAAACTCCAAAAAAGAACTAAAAAAGCGATCGCCATAATTAAACAGCAGGCTGATTTATCATCAATGGATGAATTAGATCTCGATTTTACTCAAAAATTAGATCTGCGCCAGCCAGGAATTTTCACTTCTAGCAAAGAAGTAATTTTGTTTAACGATCGCCGTCGTCAACGTTCTTTTAGCGCTAACTTTTATCGTCCTCAACTACAGACGCAGATTCCCACAGTCGTTATTTCTCCAGGTTTGGGGGGAGACAGTCGTAGCTTTGACTACTTAGCTCAACACTTGGTTAGCTACGGCTTCGCTGTGATCGTAGTTAATCATCCAGGTAGCGATCGCCAGAAAGTTGATAACTTTTTTAAGGGTATTGATCGCCGAATAGTTGAAGCTCAGGAATTTATTGATCGTCCTCAGGATATTTCCTATATTTTAGACCGTTTACAGCAGCAAGAAGCAGCTAATCTTGCTCCGCGCCATCGTTTAAACCTCCGTCGAGTTGGTATTATCGGTCATTCTTTTGGTGCATATACTGCCCTCGCTCTAGCAGGAGGAAAAATCAATATCCAGGGCTTACAGCGATCGTGTAAACAGCACAGAGTTGCGAATAATTCTCTCAACTTATCTCTGCTACTTCAGTGTTTGGCGGTTGAATTGCCCGACACAAGCAAACACAATCTATCTGACTCTCGGATTAAAGCCACATTTGTCTTAAATCCCATGAATAGTCTGCTGTTTGGTCAAAAGGGTCTAAGCAAGATAAAAACCCCCGTGGCGTTTATCTCAGGGGGGAAAGATCTCGTTACGCCTCCTTTATCAGAGCAAATTATTCC
>JBCBEA010000126.1:0-8876 GCA_038529195.1 Cyanobacteria bacterium J06600_6 | reverse complement strand
ACTATCTGGCAGAAGCAGAAGCAGAAGTGACTTTGGCTAAATTGAAGCAAGCTTTGCTCCAAGAGGGTTTTGAGGTCAAATTAATCTACAGTGCGGGTCAAGACTTAGATATCTTACCCAAAAACGGAGATAAGGGGCTGGCAGTACAGTTTTTACGACGAAAATGGCAGATTGACCCCTCCAGAACTATCGTCTGTGGAGATTCGGGCAACGACATTTCGATGTTTCAGGGAGAGGAAAAAGGGTTGATTGTCGCTAATGCCAAACACGAGCTGCTGCAATGGTACAAAGCTAATAGCAGCGAGAGTAATTATCTCGCCCAATCTAACTGTGCAGGGGGTATTCTTGAGGGCTTAAAGCACTTTAGCTTTATCTAGAGATAGATTGTTTAGCTGTATTTTACGGCTAAAACATTTTAGCTACGCTTCCGAGGCTGTAGTTGTTTCTATAGATTGCATAGCTGATTTATTCACGAATAATTTTGGCAGCAGCAAACCCGATCGCTCTTTGTAAGCTGCAAATTCAGGATAGCGGGATAGTGATTTGTCTTTTTTCAACATATTAGGGACAAATATTAAGGCTGCAAAGAGGGTCAAAATTACAAAAGGAAGCCAGTGCGCGCTCAAGATAGCAAAACTCAGGTAAATTAGAATCTCTCCCAGATAGTTAGGATTGCGACTGCGACTAAAAAAACCTTCGGTAATCAGTCCTTTTTTATATTTAAGAGTAAAGTATTTTTGAGCATCACTACCGTAGTGGAGAAACAGACCAAACAGGTTGGTAGCGATCGCCAGGCAAACAATCGGCGCGCTCAGCTCTACGCCCGTGCTGATGATTATCAAAGGCGCAATCCAATAGGAAAGTAGAAACACAAAGGTAATAATTCCTGTGCTAACAGGGACTTCTGTTTCCCATTGAGCATCGGGGTAAAGACGGTCTTTCATCAGCCACATCAGACCATAGCTCCCATGTAAAGCCAGATAAACCCAGGGAACTAGGGTGAAGTTGTCATAAATTGCCATCATCGCCAAGACAACTATAAAAGTCAGAGATTTATGTAGATTAATTGGATGCTTTATTTTCATCGGGCTTTTGAGTGGCAAATGTAAAGTTTTACAACATTATTTTATCGAAAAAATAGCTAAAGGTTGAACTTCCTCGAAACTCTTGTGCGAACAACTACAAAATGGAGATCGCCTGACGACAGAAAATTAGAACCTCGGTCAGGTTATTGGTTGTCTGGGGATAAGATATTTGCGGACGAGCAATGACGATTAGGGGAACTCCCAGTTTGTTGGCTGCCTGATGTTTCAGATCTTCTCCCCCAGCTTTACCAGAGGCTTTAGTTACTACTAGAGAAATCTGCCACTGCTGCCATAAAGCCATCTCGGTAGCCAGACTAAGAGGTGGACGGATCGCAATCAGGCGATCGCTTGTAAAGCCAGCGGCGATCGCCACTTCGAGAGAGGTAATTTTGGGCAGCACCCTGGCAAACAGTGTGGATCGATGTTGCCATGACTGAAACTGAGATAAAGCTTTACAGCCCACGGTTAGCAAAACTCGTTGATCGGCTAAATAATCTCCTGCCACGAGCTGTTCAAAACTGGATAATTCTATTGTTTCAGCACGATTCAAGATTGAGCTAGCGGTCTGATAGCTTTGGCGTTCGTAGCGTAAATAAGGAAGATTTATCTCCCTAGCAACGGCGATCGCCTGGTCAGAAACGACGGCAGCATAGGGATGAGAAGCATCAACAATCGTTTTAATAGAATTTTGCCAGCAAAACCTCTTCATTTGCAGCTTGTCCATGCAGCCAACGGCGACTTCTGTAGAGTCAGCATACAAAGATCTTGCTGCTGTGGTCGTCACGCTAACGAGCACAGCTAGATTAGACTCAGATAGCATTTTTGCAATCTCAGCGCTCTCACTAGTCCCACCAATCAGCCAAGTCTTATTACTCTCAAACCCCAAGCTCCCTATCTCCCTATCTCCTCATCTTCCTTTCAAGGCTTTATTAAAATTGCGACGATAGGACTTATTCCCCATTAGTAATACAGGCCACAATAATGCCAGCGCTATACGTCCAGGTAAACCAGCATTAAAGTTGGTGCGACGATAGCCCGATAAGAATTTCCAGATTCCGCCAAAATAAACGACCGCCAGCCCAAAAATTAGAAAATTTGTCATTGCTACCCTTCCCAATCATTGCTTAAATCAACAGTCGCTACATTCTAACAACTCAAATATTATCTTCCCGTAGCCATGATGCATAACGTTGCGAAAGGATTTGTAAATTGATAGAGATTGAAACGATGGCTGATGCTCTTTCTCCTGGTAGGTAATAAGATACAGGTATCTATAAAGTTAAAATTAATCGATCTATTAAGGGAGTTGTAATGCGTGCAGTGCTAATGGCTGGGGGTTCGGGAACTAGATTACGTCCTTTGACCTGCGATCTGCCAAAGCCGATGGTTCCAGTACTCAATCGTCCCATCGCCGAACACATAGTTAATTTATTAAAGCGTAATAATATTACGGAGATTATTGCTACTCTCTATTATCTGCCCGATGTAATGCGAGACTATTTTCAAGACGGCAGCGATTTTGGCGTCCAGATGACCTATGCAGTAGAAGAAGAACAGCCTTTGGGTACGGCAGGCTGCGTTAAAAATATTCAGCAGTGGCTCGATGGTACTTTTATTACGATTAGCGGTGATGCTATTACTGATTTTGATTTACAGGAAGCGATCGCTTTTCATCGAGAGAAGAAATCTAAGGCAACCTTAATTTTGACCCGTGTTCCTAATCCCGTTGAGTTTGGCGTCGTTATTACCAATCCAGACGGCAAGATTAATCGTTTTCTGGAAAAGCCCTCTTTGAGCGAAATTTTTTCTGACACGGTTAATACTGGCACCTATATTCTCGAACCAGAAATTTTAGACTACCTACCTGACAACGAAGAGTCAGATTTTTCTAAGGATTTATTTCCGATTCTCTTAGAACAGGGAGAGCCAATGTATGGTTATGTAGCAGAAGGTTACTGGTGTGATGTTGGTCATCTTGAAGCCTATCGAGAAGCCCAATATGATGGGCTACAGCAAAAGGTCAAGCTAGATTTTCCCTATCAAGAAAAATCTCCAGGCATCTGGATTGGCAGCAATACTTATCTCGATCCCACTGCGAAAATTGAATCTCCCGCCATGATTGGTGATAACTGTCGCATCGGTGCTCGGGTAATTGTCGAAGCAGGAACAGTTATTGGTGACAATGTTACCATTGGCTCTGATGCTAATCTTAAACGTCCGATTATCTGGAATGGTGCAACGGTGGGAGATGAAGCTCATTTGCGCGCCTGTGTTATTTCCCGTGGCACAAGAATGGATCGGCGATCGCAAGCTTTGGAAGGGTCGGTAATCGGCAGTCTCTCAATTATCGGCGAAGAAGCCCAAATTGCTCCAAGAGTCAGAGTTTGGCCCAGCAAAAGAATCGAGTCAGGTGCAATTCTCAACATTAATTTGATCTGGGGAAATACAGCCCAGCGCAACCTGTTTGGACAGCGTGGCGTTTCGGGCTTGGCAAATATTGACCTTACCCCCGAATTTGTGGTCAAGCTGGGTGCTTCCTATGGCTCAACTCTCAAACTAGGTTCAACAGTAATTGTCTCGCGAGATCAGCGCAGCGTTTCCCGCATGATTAGTCGGGCAATGATTGCAGGGTTGATGTCTGCAGGTATTAACATCCAAAATCTGGAAGCCACTGCGATTCCCATTACCCGGACGATGATGACAACCACAATCGATATATCGGGAGGAATTCATGTTCGCCTAGAGCCAAATCGTTCTGACTATCTGTTAATTGAGTTTTTTGACCGTCAGGGTATTAATATCTCTAAGTCTCAAGAGAAAAAAATTGAAGGGGCTTATTTCAAAGAAGATTTACGTAGAGTTTCCGTACAGGAAATTGGTAGCGTTAGCTATCCCAGTGGCGTACTCGACACCTATAGTCGCGCTTTTGCCCGCTATATCAATATTGAAGCTGTCCGCAGCAGTAGCTCAAAAATCGTTATCGACTATGTCTACGCCGTGGCGGGAGCTATCTTGCCTCAGCTACTTGCTAAGTTTGGCTGTGATGCAGTTGTTTTAAACGCTAGCCTCCAGGAAACGGCAGCTGCAGCAACGCAAAAAGAAATGTTGTTAGATCAGCTGGGTCAGGTAGTAGAAGCTTTAAAAGCCAACTTTGGAGTTCAGGTATCGGCAAACGGCGAGCAGCTAATCTTAGTAGACGAGTCTGGTTTACCAATACGGGGTGAAATTCTAACCGCCCTGATGGTTAATACGATCTTTACTGCTAATCCTCGCAGTACCGTAGTTGTCCCCGTAAATGTCTCTAGTGCCGTCGAAGAGATTGCCCGCCGTCATGACGGAACGGTAATTCGCACCAAAGTCAATCCGACTGCCCTAATGGAGGCATCAAAAGAAAATGCCAATGTTGTTTTAGGTGGCAGTAGTGAAATGGGCTTTATTTTTCCTGAGCTACATCCAGGCTTTGATGCGATGTTTGGGATCGCCAAGCTAATCGAAATGCTCACAATTCAAGAGCGATCGCTCGCTGATATTCGTCAGGATTTACCCATTGTCTATCATAAGTCCTGCTCGATTCGCTGCCCTTGGAAGATTAAAGGCTCTTTGATGCGTTATCTCTTGGAAACTCACCCAGCAGAAAATTTAGAACTGATTGATGGGGTCAAAATACTTACTCCCCAAAATGATAACTGGGTGTTAATTCTCCCCGATGCAGGGGAACCTCTGGTGCATATTTATGCTAACAGTGGCGATCGCTTTTGGGTCGACGATCAGCTATCCGAGTATCGTCAGCGAGTTCAAAGTTTTATCGATCGCGAGCAAAGCTATTAAAAAACTGCCGTTACAATTACAGAGTGAATGGAGCCTTAGCTTTGGTTGATGTAAATTTCAACAAAAAGCAGTACAATTGTATATTTAGTTCCAGCAGTATAATTCCGAATAATTTGAAGATAAAGGAGTAGCAAATTCATGAATAGCTGTATTTTAATGGCACAGGTAGTCACAGATCCAGAACTACGTGCAACTCAAGATCAAACTAACGTCGCCACAATGTTAGTGGAGTTTGAATCTACCAGAGAAGGAGAAGCACCAGGACAGGTAAAGGTTGAAGGTTGGGGCAACTTAGCCGAAACAATTAAGAGCAGTTATCGAGTTGGCAGTCAAATCATTATTGAAGGTCGTCTGTCCATGAATACGGTTGAAATGCCAGAAGGTTATAAACAAAAGGTGGCTAAATTAGTTGCCTCGCGTATTTTTCCGGTCGATGGTGTGGCTAGCAATCTCCCAAGCGGTCAGCAGCCCAGCAATGTTGTTGATTTTGCTCCTAACCCAGCAACTCCTGCTCCCGCACCAACCTATGCACCTCCAGCACCAGCTTCTGAGCCTACACCTGCCCCCGTATCTACCCCCGCAAGTGGCGGAAATGAAGACTGGGATGAAATTCCTTTTTAAAGAATGAATTAAAGGACATAAGCGAGAGAAATAAGTTTTTGACCTGGACTTTTCAATCCGCAGTCTGCCAATTTATCTATTTTCTGCCACATCCCTCCCGATCTGCCAAAGCAAGGAAAATATCTTTAAAGGAGGGACAGAGCAAGATAAATTTTTTAATCTTGTTTCCCTCTTACTTGATTTGAATCTGGATTAAAAAGACGAAAGAAACCGATGAATAAGCAACAGCAGCAAGAGCTAAATGATTTGACCTGTATTCAAGAGCCAATTACAAATGCGCCGACTGCAGTGAGGAAAATCATCGAACAGGTATTGAAACTAGAAAAAGAGAAGCTTTATCTTAAGACACCGCGCAATATCAACGAAGATATTCTCAACATCATTAAACAGGTAGTGCAATGAAGCTCAATTACCTGCAGTTATGCAATTTCCGACAGTTTTATGGCAAAACTCCTCAGCTAAGATTTGCCAGTGGCGATCGCAACACGACGGTCATTTACGGCAACAATGGTGCGGGAAAAACTTCGATTCTTAATGCTTTTACCTGGGTTCTTTACGAGAAATTCACGGCAGCCTTTGCTTCTCCTGAACTGCTAATCAATCAAAAGGCGATCGCCGAGAGCGAGCCAGAAAGAGCAGTAGAATGTTGGGTGGAACTGCAGTTCGAACGCGATCGCCAACTATATCAGCTGAAACGTAAATGCTATGCCACTAAAGACGATCAGCAGCAGATTAGCTATGGGCAGGCAAATCTTTTTATGCTGGTTGGGGGTGATGATGGGCGTTGGTATCCACCTACAGAATCTCCAGAGGATATTATTAACCGTATTTTGCCTGCTAGTTTGCATCAGTATTTTTTCTTTGATGGGGAAAGAATTGATGGTTTTTTTCGTCGAGATCACAATTCTCACATTGCTGAAGATACGAAAGAGCTATTGGGGGTTAAGGTATTAGACCGAGGAATTGAGCATTTAAAAAAAGCCAAAAGAAGTTTACAGGAAGAGCTAGAAGCGTTGGGTGATTCCCAAACTAAACAGCTATTGCGACAGCAGATGGATTTTGAGCAGAAAATCGACAAGATTGACGGGCTAATCATTAAAATTACCCGCGAAGTCGAGCAGCTAGAGCAGCATAAGGCTAATTTATCTCAACAGCTATTAGAAATTAGCGGTGCTGATGAAATTCAAAAGCTGAAGCTAAAGTTAACCAAGCAGCAGAAATCAATCAAACAAAACTTAGTTCGACAGAAACAAGAGCTAAAAAAACTATTATCTAAATCCAGCTATTTAATCTTTTTACCAGGTACTAGCGATCGCCTAATCGAATTATTAGCCAAATTGCGATCGCAGAAACAGCTTTCTAACGGTCTTAAACAGGAGTTTGTGCAGCAACTGTTGGATCGACAACGCTGTCTTTGTGGCGAGACTCTAACTCCTGACACCCAAGCCTACGAGCAGGTAAAATCGTGGCTTAAAAAAGCTGAACTCAGAGAGATTGAAGAATCAGCAATTCGCCTAGAAACTCAGGCAAGCACAATCCGCTCTCAGTCTACCGACTTTTGGCAGCAGCTAGATCGATCTCAGGCAGAAATAAAGCAACAGCATCTTGAATTAAATCATCTAGAGGCAGAAATAGAGCGGACAGCTCGTCAATTAAAAAGCTACCCCAATCGCAATTCACAACAGCTACAGCAAAATATTGAGACGATTGAAGCCCAGCTAAAAAAACTAATTTTAGAACAGGGAGAAAGTCAGCAGCAGCAAAGCAACTTTCAAAAGGAGTTAGAATCCTTAAAGCAGACAATTGCCAAGCACCAGCTTACAGAAACCAAACAGCAACTAGCTCAACAAAGAATTGCCATAACAGAAGAAGCAGTTTCCCGACTAATTGAGGTGCGAACTCGTCTCGAAGAAAAGTTTCGTCTGGCTTTAGAACAAAAAGTGCAGGAAATATTCGGCTTTATTTCTTTTACTCCTTATATTCCTCAGCTTAGTCGTGATTATCAACTGAGTTTAATCGAAAAAACGTCGGGTGTGGCTATGCCTGTCGCAGCCTCAACTGGCGAAAATCAAATTCTCAGCCTCTCCTTTATTGGTGGCATTATAGATCGTGTCAAACAGTGGAGCGAAGTTAATACTAATACCCTGGTTGGTTATGACAGCAGTGCTTTCCCAATCGTTATGGATTCTCCCTTTGGTAGCCTCGATCAAATATATCGTCGTCAAGTAGCGAAAGCAATTCCTCGTCTCGCCAATCAGCTAATTATCTTAGTTACCAAAACTCAGTGGCAAGGAGAAGTCGAACAGGAAACAAAATCGGCGATTGGCAAAAAATACGTGTTAACCTACTACTCCCCAAAACAAAACTGTAAACCAGACTATCTTAAGTTAGAATCGCAAGATTATCATTTAGTTAAGCCTAGCCTAAGTAATTTTGAATATACAGAAATAGTTCCCATTACAATTTCAAATTGATAATCATTTATTACATTCATACTGAAAAAGTTGAGTTATAACAGTGTGGATAGATGGTTGCTTTGTACAGCTATAGGGGCAGATATAGGAGTGAAGAAATAAATGCTTTTCTTAGATCATACACAGGTGCAATATTGTAAAATCAAGGGTACAGATAAATCTCTATCGGGTTTAATCTATAACGATAATCTTTTTATCCGAGAAAAAGCTTTTCCTAAAGAAGAGATGGAGGCTGCAATTAAAGAATGTCGTGAAGAATATCTTGACCATGAGGAAAGATCCCAGATTGCTACTTTACTGGTTAAAGACAAAGATAGCGTTGGTATCTGGATGCAAAACAATAAGTACAAATCCCATATTATTGCTAGTTCGGGGGACTCTTCTCCTAGCAAAAAAACTCAGTCTGCGTCAAAAAGTAGTTCTAAAACAGCTAATCAAAAAATTAGTATTAGACAACTAGCTGTTGAAATGCATTCGGGAAGTGGAGTTGAAATAAAAACCCGCCGTCACAAATTAAAATTATATCAACGTACTTTTCTCGGCAATGAAGCCGTAGATTGGATAGTCAGAAAGGTTAAAGTATCGAGAGAAGATGCGCTCGCCTTAGGTCAGAAAATGCTCGACAAAGGCATCTTTCAGCATGTGCTTGACGAACATAAATTTAAGGATGAACCACTGTTTTATCGTTTTAATGAAGATCAAGGTAAAAGCCTTTGGAATAGTTCTATCTAGCTTTTAGCAAAATTGCAGATCGGTTCAATAAAGTTTAAATAAAGATTAAACTGATTATGCTGATTAATCTGCGTATCTTCTACTTCGCTTCCAGTGTACGAATAAATTCTAGGGGTAAACCATCTGGGTCGGCAAT